>NZ_JBCPGE010000027.1:0-14723 GCF_040914025.1 Ruminococcus sp. RTP21484sp1_RTP21281st1_A8_RTP21281_210402 | reverse complement strand
CCATGGCCTGGATCTTTCCCCGGATACGGAAGCTGCCACTGCGGATCAGATCCTGCCTCTGGTAAAATGCGAGCTCGGGCTTGCCTTTTTGCCCCAGCCAATGGCCGCACCTTCCCTTTTGAAAAAAGAGATCGTACAGATCCCATTAAAAGATGAAATTCCGGAACGCCAGATCTGCCTGGTGTATGACAGCCAGCATCCTATGGGAGCTGCGGCAAGAGAACTAAAAAATACAATTGTATCCGGGCGGGGTTAAACCAAGTGTATGGAAAAAATTTTAGAATGCATTTTAATAATGCAAAAGATCCGGAAGTTGGCCCTATTACAGGCTGGCCGCCTCACAAAAACGTAGAAGAAAGTAAAAACGTAATAACCTATGATATTAATTCGGAGAAGCTGACAGAAGAGCAAAAAGAAGTTCCAAGGATATGGAACGCTCTGAGTACAAATGAGTAGGAAACAGTAATGTCAATGCTGCGTGGACTTCGGAAGAAGGAGAATAGTTCGAGTATATGTATCGGCTGTTCTTTTTTTTAATTTTTAAGTGTTAAAGCGGTGAGGTTTTTCTTGTGTAAAGTGGAGCAATGGAGTATAATAAAATAGGTTTTTTGCATAATTTTAAAAGCTATAATAAGAAAATCGGCAAAACAGACGAAAGTCTGTGACGCAAAGCTACAGGGCCTGTAAAATGGCAGCCAGTTGCATGAACTGAGGTGCACTGTCTGTGAGACAGTGTTTTTTTACGGTGTTATTTCATAGACGTAACAATAATAATTTTATGGCAGGGAATCAGATATGAAAAATACGAGAAGGATAGTTAGGATAGACAGAAAATGAAAGGAAAAAAAGTGATTGCAGGCATTCTGCTTGCGGGAATTTTAGCAGTCACCCTGGCAGGGTGTAAAAACACAGATAACACGAAAGATGAAACAGAAAAGCCCGTCATTACTCTCGGCAGTGACAGCTATCCGCCATACAATTATCTGAACGAGGATGGCGTACCGACGGGCATAGATGTAGAACTGGCTACGGAAGCTTTCAAAAGAATGGGATATCAGGTGGAGGTTGTCCAGATCAACTGGGAGAAGAAAAAAGAACTGGTAGAGAGCGGAGAGATTGACTGTATCATGGGCTGCTTTTCTATGGAAGGACGTCTTGACGATTACCGCTGGGCAGGACCGTACATAGCAAGCCGTCAGGTGGTCGCTGTAAATGAGAACAGCGATATCTACAGCCTGAATGACCTGGAGGGAAAGAACCTTGCTGTCCAGTCCACAACCAAACCGGAAGACATCTTTCTGAACCGGACAGATGAAAGAATCCCAAAGCTGGGCAATCTGATCAGCCTAGGACACAGGGAACTGATCTATACATTTCTGGGAAAAGGCTATGTAGATGCAGTCGCCGCACATGAGGAATCGATTGTTCAGTATATGAAGGATTATGATGCAAGCTTCCGTATCCTGGAAGAACCTTTGATGATCACTGGAATAGGTGTCGCTTTTGCAAAAGATGATGACAGAGGAATCTGTGAGCAGATGAGCCAGACTCTGGAAGAAATGCGTCAGGATGGCACATCCCTGAAAATTATTGGAAAATATCTGGATGATCCCCAGAAATATCTGGAGGTGGATGATCTTGGATATTAAGAGAAAGAAAAAAGAAAAACGAATCCAGCTGCTCGGTGGTATGATTGGAATCTGTGTGGCAGTAGTCTCTCTGTTTTATTTCTTTCATGCGGAGAAAACGGAAGCAGAGAAAAGAATGGTAGAGATTGTAAATTATGTCAAAGTGCAGTGTTCCACCTACACCCATTATAATGAATCTTCGGAATCCAAAAGCCTCCTCCGTGCTATTGAAAGTGCCAGACAGATGAGTACAAATATTAAAACGGAAAAAGAAAACGGCGGTCATCTAAGCCGGGAGTTCCTGAAAGAAAACCTGCAGACTCTCTGGGTGGATGGTATCATTGTACTGGATACAGAGGGAAAGACGGACTGCGAATACAGTACGGATGAGTCTCTGACTGATGAGATTACGGAGTATCTGCAAAAAGACATTATTATGGATTTTACCGGATATGAAGAAAGATCTTATTCAGAACGGTTTGCCAGGGAAGACGGATCCTATATTGATATTGCAGCCTGTTCCAGAAAAGATGCACCGGGTATTGTGGCAATCTACTATTACACACCTCCTGAATTTGCCAGAAACTATACACTGACGATACAGGGACTTTTAAATGGTTATAGTATCCAGAAAGATGGAACGATTATTGTCGCAGACGAGGGGATTGTTGTTGCCAGCAATGATGAGAGCCTGCTGGGGCAGAATACGGCTGACAACGAAGTTATTCAGGCAATGAAGAGACATACAGATAGTCAGCACATTTACCATTTGAAGAATGAAGGAATCGGATGTTACGGAATTATGCTGAAGCAGAGGGATTATTATATCTATGCGTATCTTCCGGATACAGAAGTGTTCCATAACCTTCCACTAAGTGTGATAAGCGTTATTTTTCTTTATTTTCTGATGTTTAGTATATTCTGGTTCTGGACATACAGAACCAATCTGGCACACCGAAAACAGGAACAGGAAAAAGATGAAAAATATAAAGAAGAACTTCTGATAGCAGCAAAAAAGGCAGAAGCAGCCAATGAGGCAAAAACAGAGTTTCTACAGCGAATGAGCCATGATATCCGGACTCCGATCAATGGAATCTGCGGCATGGTACATATGGCAGACTATTATGCAGATGATATGGAAAAGCAGACGGAATACAGAACAAAGGTGAAAGAAGCATCTAACCTGCTGCTGGAACTGGTAAATGAAATTCTGGATATGAGTAAGCTGGAGTCAGGCGAAATCGTTCTGGAAGAGATTCCATTTAATCTGAGCAGTATTTCAAGGGAAGTACTTGCTGTAATCGAGCAGATGGCTGCAGAACAGAATATCAGGATCGTGTGGGAGAAAAAAGAAATCACACACCGGGATTTTATTGGAAGTCCGGGGTATGTGAAACGGGTGATGATGAATATCCTGTCCAATGCGGTGAAATATAACAGAGAAAACGGACATATCTATATCAGCTGCATGGAAATCCCAGCCGGACAGCCAGGAATGACCACAATGGAATTTGTCTGCCGGGATACCGGAATCGGAATGACTGAGGAGTTCCAAAAACATATTTTTGAACCATTTGCACAGGAACACACAGGAAGCCGCACAAAATTTGCCGGAACAGGACTTGGGATGCCGATTGCAAAGAATCTGGTCGAGAAAATGGGCGGAGCCATTACCTTTGAAAGTGAAGAAGGCACAGGAACTACATTTGTGATCCGGGTTCCGTTCAAAATAGATATGAATGCGGATAAACGTGAAAAACAGAAGGATGTATCAGAAAAATCTATAAAGGGGTTGCATATTCTTCTGGCAGAAGATAATGAGCTGAACATGGAAATTGCAGAATTTATGCTCCAGAATGAAGGTGCTGAGGTGACGAAAGCATGGAATGGACAGGAAGCTGTTGAGCTATTCAGAAAAAGTAAACCTGGTGAATTTGATGTCATTCTTATGGACATTATGATGCCGGTTATGAATGGTTATGAAGCTACAAAGAAAATCCGTTCTCTGGACAGAGAGGATGCAAAGATGATTCCGATCATTGCAATGACAGCAAATGCATTCACGGAGGACAGACTGAGAGCTAAAGAAGCAGGAATGGATGAACATATAGCAAAGCCTGTTGATGGAAAATTATTAATAAATATAATTTATAAACTAATGAAACACAGTTTCAGGGGGAGTCATAATGAAAAAGAAAAAACGGAGTAAGTTACTTGCTGTACTTCTGGTGATGGCGACAGGCACATCACTTTTGTCAGGCTGTGGCAGAAAAATTGCAGAAAAAGAAGATGCAGAAACCATCACAGTGTATTTATGGAGCACCAGCCTGTATGATAAATATGCACCATACATCCAGGAACAGCTTCCGGATATCAATGTTGAATTTGTAGTCGGCAATAATGATCTGGATTTTTATAAATTTCTTGATGAAAACGGTGGATTGCCGGATATTATTACCTGCTGCCGGTTTTCCCTGCATGACGCAAGTCCGCTGAATGACAGTCTGATGGATCTTTCCACAACCAATGAGGCAGGTGCTGTCTATGATACCTACCTCAGCAGTTTTATGAACGAGGATGGCAGCGTAAACTGGCTTCCCGTGTGTGCAGATGCCCACGGTTTTGTAGTGAACAAGGACCTTTTTGAAAAGTATGAAATTCCGCTGCCAACCGATTATGAAAGCTTTGTCTCTGCCTGCCAGGCATTTGACGAGGTGGGAATCCGTGGCTTTACTGCAGACTATTATTACGATTATACCTGTATGGAAACACTGCAGGGTCTGTCTGCATCAGAATTGTCTTCTGTAGACGGACGCAAGTGGCGCACCACCTACAGTGACCCGGATAATACAAAGAGAGAAGGTCTGGATGATACCGTCTGGCCGGAGGCTTTTGAACGCATGGAACAGTTTATCCAGGATACCGGGCTGAACCAGGACGATCTGGATATGAATTATGATGATATAATTGAGATGTACCAAAGTGGTAAGCTTGCCATGTACTTCGGCAGCTCAGCTGGTGTAAAAATGTTACAGGATCAGGGCATTAACACAACATTTTTGCCATTCTTTCAGGAGAATGGCGAAAAGTGGCTGATGACGACCCCATATTTTCAGGTGGCATTAAACCGTGACCTGACACAGGACGAGACGCGCCGGAAGAAAGCAATGAAGGTACTGAATACAATGCTTTCAGAGGATGCACAGAACCGGATCATTAGTGATGGACAGGATCTGTTAAGCTACAGCCAGGATGTGAATCTTAAGCTTACGGAATATCTGAAGGATGTGAAACCTGTGATCGAGGAAAACCACATGTATATCCGTATTGCGTCAAATGACTTTTTCTCCGTTTCCAAGGATGTGGTTTCGAAGATGATTTCAGGAGAATACGATGCAGAGCAGGCCTATCAGTCATTTAATTCCCAGCTTCTTGCGGAAGAATTTGCTTCAGAGAATATCGTGCTGGATTCACAGAAATCCTATTCCAACCGTTTTCATAGCAGTGGGGGAAATGCGGCTTATTCGGTTATGGCAAACACTCTGCGTGGTATTTATGGGACGGATGTGCTAATCGCAACCGGAAACAGCTTTACGGGAAACGTGCTGAAAGCTGGATATACAGAAAAAATGGCAAGAGACATGATCATGCCAAACAGTCTTTCGGCATATAGCTGCAGGATAAGCGGGGCAGAACTGACAGAACTGGTCAGAAACTTTGTAGAAGGCTATCAGGGAGGTTTCATTCCCTTTAACCGTGGCTCTCTGCCTGTGGTCAGCGGCATTTCCGTGGAAGTCAAAGAAACGGATGATGGCTATACATTGAGTAAAGTTACAAAAGACGGAAAAAAAGTTCAGGACAAGGATACATTCACGGTAACCTGCCTTGCGATACCAAAACACATGGAAGCCTATCCCACAGATGAGAATATTGCGTTTGAGGGAGAAGACACCTTTGTGAAAGATACCTGGACAGGATATATTTCAGATGGTGATGCCATTCTTGCAGAACCTGAAGACTACATGACTCTGAGGTGAGAAGAATGGATATTAAGAAGCATAACAAAGGCAGAGAAAAGACTGTTAGGAGAAAACGATTCCGGATCGCTGTCTTTACAGCTGTTTTACTGGGAATTGTTCTGATGGTTTTCCGATATTTTGACTTTGTGTCGAAAACTATTTATGAGGAAAGTGTTTCCCATCTGACGGAGGTTTTTCATCAGTCTGATAATATGTTAAGGGAATTGACAGATAAGAACCTGACTTATCTCCATATTTGGGGTGAGAATCTGCAGAATACCTCAAGCGAAGATGAAATCCGTAATTATATAAAGAATGCGCAGGAAGATGCCGGATTTTTGGATTTCTTTTTTCTGTCAGCCGACGGGAACTATAAGATGGTGACAGGGGAAACCGGGTACCTTGGATTACAGGAAAATATTGAAGAGGACATCCGGCAGGGAAATGATGTGATATCAAATGCAGCAGTTCCGGGAAAATCCCAGTTGCTTGTTTTTGCCACTCCCAAGGCTCATGGAAACTATCAGGGATTTGAATATGATGCCATCGCCATTGCTTATGAAAACTCTAATATCGTAGATGTACTGGATATTTCTGCTTTCAATGGAAATGCACAGAGTTTTATTGTTCATCCGGATGGCCGTGTTGTGATCGATCATTCTTCTGAGTTATGGGGGAATGTATATAATTTCTTCGGTGTTCTGAGAGAGCATTCTGATATGTCTGAAAAAGAGGTCAATGAGCTTTCGGAGAAGTTTAAAGCAGGACATACTGGTGCGATGCTGGTAAATCTGGATGGAAGGAACTATTATCTGGTCTATGAAAAATCAGATATTCAGGACTGGGTATTTCTGGGACTTGTACAGGCAGATATTGTCAATGCCAGTATGAACAGCCTGCAGAGCAGTACAATGCTTCTTGTTGGTGCGGTCGTGTTCTGTATTGCTGCTTTTCTTATCAGTCTTATTATTCAAAAAAGCAGGACAAATCTCAGAAGAAAGGATACGGAGATCCGGTACCGGGATGAGCTGTTTCAAAAGCTTTCAATGAACGTGGATGATGTCTTTCTGATGCTGGATGCAAAAACATATCAGGCAGATTACGTCAGCCCAAATGCGGAAAATCTGCTGGGTATTACGGTAGAACAGATTCGTAGAGATATTCGTGTTCTGGGAAAATTGCATCCGGCGGAACATGAAGATCCGGAGAAAAATTATCTGGAAGAAATCAAGGTTCATGAACAGCGAGAATGGGATTTTGAATATGTTCATCAGAAAACAGGGGAAAAACGCTGGTTCCATAATATTGCAATGGGTAGTGAGGTAAATGGAAAAAAGAAATACATCCTGGTTCTGTCGGACCGTACCTCGGACTGGAAAATGAACCAAGCACTTTCTGAGGCAGTCCGTGCGGCGGAGACAGCAAACAGGGCCAAGAGTACCTTCCTTTCCAACATGTCTCACGATATCCGGACACCAATGAATGCGATCATCGGCTTTACCACACTGGCTGTAAGCAATATTGATGATAAAAACAAGGTTCGGGATTATCTGGGAAAGATCCTTTCCTCCAGTAACCATCTGCTTTCCCTGATCAATGATATCCTGGATATGAGCCGGATTGAGAGCGGAAAGATCCATCTGGAAGAAACGGAGGTCAGTCTGTCGGATGTGCTTCATGATCTGAAGACGATCATCAGCGGGCAGATCCATGCGAAACAGCTGGAGCTTTATATGGATGCCATGGATGTGACAAATGAGGATGTCTATTGTGATAAGACACGACTGAATCAGGTGCTGCTGAATCTTTTGTCCAATGCGATCAAGTTTACTCCTGCTGGCGGAACCGTTTCTGTCCGGCTGAAACAGTATCCGGGTCTCCAAAGAGGCAGTGAACTGTACGAGATCCGGGTGAAGGATAACGGAATCGGTATGAGTCAGGAATTTGTACAGAAGATCTTTTCTCCTTTTGAGAGGGAGCGGACTTCCACTGTAAGCAGGACTCAGGGTACAGGACTTGGTATGGCCATCACCAAGAATATTGTGGATATGATGGGCGGCACCATTGAGGTCCGGACAGAGCAGGGGAAAGGTACCGAATTTATCGTCCGACTGCCATTCCGGACTCAGCCTGAGCACCAACGTATAGAGAAGATCATAGAGCTGGAAGGTCTTAAGGCTCTGGTTGTAGATGACGATTTTAATACCTGTGACAGCGTGACAAAAATACTTGTGAGGGTTGGAATGCGTTCGGAATGGACACTTTCCGGTAAGGAGGCTGTTCTGCGTGCACGACAGTCTATGGAGCTTGGGGATGCCTTCCATGCTTATATCATCGACTGGCGACTGCCGGATATGAATGGTATTGAGGTCACCAGACAGATCCGCAGTCTTGGTGACGATACACCGATCATTATTCTGACTGCTTATGACTGGTCAGACATCGAAGTGGAAGCCAGGGCTGCAGGGGTAACTGCATTCTGTGCGAAACCTCTGTTTATGTCTGATATCAGAGATACCCTGATGACTGCCATTGGCCAGAATCAGGCTGAGCAGGAGAATCCTGTTCTTCCGGCGGCAGTCCCAGATTTCAGAGGCAAATGTATATTGCTTGTGGAAGACAATGAGCTGAACAGTGAAATTGCGGTGGAAATCCTTAATGAATATGGCTTCCTGGTGGATACTGCAGAAAATGGGGCAGAGGCAGTAGAGAAGGTCAAGAGGTCGAAACCGGGCGGTTATGATCTGGTGCTGATGGATGTGCAGATGCCGGTAATGAACGGATATGAGGCCACGAAGCAGATCCGTGCCCTTAGGGATCCGGCACTGGCAGGAATCACCATCCTTGCCATGACGGCCAATGCTTTTGACGAGGACAGAAAGAAAGCGTTGGAATGCGGTATGAATGGATTCTTATCCAAGCCAATCGTTATAGAGGAATTGATCAGTACATTACAAAATAATCTGACAGATTAGTAATAAAAACCTGCTAAGAAGTTCGGTTAACAACTTTTTAGCAGGTTTTCAAATTATTTTTAAGCGTTAAAGCGGTGAGGTTTTTCTTGTGTAAAGTGGAGCAAGGGAGTATAATAAAATCAGTTTTTTTGTATAATTTTAAATGCTCTAATATGGAAATCGGCAAAACAGATGAAAGTCTGCGACGCAAAGCTACAGGGCCTGTAAAATGGCAGCCAGTTGCATGAAATGAGATGCGCTGCCTGTTTGGCAGCGTTTTTATCACCCGGGGCATTGCAGAGATGATGGAAATTACACAGCAGCAGTACACAGCAACAGGGATGAATGCACATATTGCAAAACCGATTGATATAAAAACAATACTTGCTGTTTTTGACCTGGTGTTTGGAACATCATAAAACACAAACGGATGAAGGAAATAAAAAATATGGATAAAAGTAGAAAAAAATCAGCCGTACTATTTGCATGTATATTTGTGGTCCTGGGAATGTGGATGATGTTATCGGTACACTGCCAGGCTGCTGAAACGAATAATGATGAAAAACAGCCACAGACCATCCGTGTCGGCTCATTTGAGGATACCTTTAATTATGTCGATAAAAACGGTGTCAGACGAGGTTATGGCTACGAGCTCATGCAGGCTCTGGCAGGTTATACCGGATGGAAATTTGAGCATGTGAAATGTGACTGGTCCAACTGTTTTGATAAGCTTGAAAATGGTGAGATTGATATCATGGGCGATATTTCTTACACCGATGAACGTGCACAGAAGATGCTTTTCCCGGATGAACCCATGGGTGAGGAAAAATATATCCTTTATGCTGATTTATCGGATACGGATATTGGGACGTCTGATTTCAAATCTATGGACGGTAAACGTGTAGGTGTGCTCATGGGTACTGAGCCTGAAATCATGCTGACAGAATGGGAAAATAAGAATGGCATACATACAGAACATGTAAATGTGAATAATAATGATGATGTCGAAAAGAAATTAGCGAATCATGAAATCGATTGTTTTGTATCTCTGGAGGAATCCATCTGGTCTGAACAGGGAATATCATCCGTTACCACGATTGGTAAATCCGGCATATATTTTGTAATAAATAAAGAGCGCAGCGATATCAAGACAGAGTTGGACTGGGCTATGCGTCAGCTGGATCAGGATAGTCCTTTTTTCAAGGCGGATCTGTATAAAAAGTATTTTACGCTTGATTATTGTCAAAGTCTTACAGGCGGAGAAAAGTCCTGGTTGGAAGAACATGATGGTATCCGGATCGGATTTCTGAGTAATGATGCGGCAGTATTTTCTCTGGACGAAGAGACTGGAAAACTTACCGGTATGCTGGCAGAATATTTCTCTTATGCCAAAGACTGTCTGGGAAATCAGACACTGGAATTTAATATACAGGAATATGATGATTATGATGAAATGCTTCAGGCTTTACAAGAACGAGAGATTGACATGATTTTTTATGCTGGCAGGAATCCATATTTTGCAGAAAAAAACGGATATACACTTACAAACACAGCCTGGACCTACAGCCTGATGGCGGTAACAGATGAGGAAAAATTTGATGAGAATAAGGTGTATACTGTAGCTGTGCCCAGGGAAAAATATGCCTTAAAACAGCATATTGCATTCAGTTATCCCCAATGGAAGCTTATAGATTGTGATTCGCTTGACGATGCAGCAGATATGGTCATTCATGAAAAAGCAGACTGTTTCCTCATGGGCGCAAGTCAGGCACTAATATATGATAACAGTCAAAATTTCAAGAGTATTCCACTTACAAAAACAATGGAGGCATGCTTTGCAGTTAGAAGTGGAGAGGGAACCCTCTTATCAATATTGAATAAAACCTTAAAGGCTATGCCGTCTGACATGCTTACAAGTGCACTTGCTATTTATGACAGTACAGCAGATAAGGTAACATTTTTGGATTTTGTAAAAGACAATATGCTTGCTTTTTTTGTTACGGCAGGATTTTTTGTACTCACTATCATTAGTATTATCCTCGTACTTTTACGGAAGGCAAGGAAAGCAGAAGCTGTCGCAAAGCTTGCTGCAAATGATACACAAAAGCTTAATGACAAGTTGGAAATCGCTCTGAAAAAAGCAGAAGAAGCTAATCTGGCAAAGACTCGTTTCCTTAACAATATGTCACATGACATCCGTACTCCTATGAATGCAATTCTGGGCTATGCACAGCTTATGGAGAATGAACTGAAAGGAAAGGATTTGCCTGAAACTTCAGAACATTTAAAAAAACTTCAGCAGTCAGGAAACCTCCTTCTGTCAATCATAAATAATGTACTTGATATGGCTCGGATTGAGAGCGGAAGGATGGAAATTGATGAGAACTATGGACGGATTGAGGATATCCGGCAGACTCTGTTTGAAATATTTGAGGATGAAGCAAAGAAAAAGAATCTTGCTCTTCATTACACAATAAATGTAGAACATGAAAATATACTGACAGATACTACCAAGGTAAAAGAAATATTTGTCAACATCCTGAGTAATGCCGTAAAATATACTCCAGCCGGTGGTTCTGTTATGGTAGATATAGATGAATTACCCTGCGAGGAGCCTGGGTACATGATTGTAAGGACCAGGGTGAGCGATACCGGAATTGGTATGAGCCAGGATTATCTGTCAAAAATTTTCGAAGCATTCACTCGTGAACGAAACACCACGAAGAGCAAAATCACAGGAAGCGGACTTGGAATGTCAATCGTAAAGAAATATGTTGATCTGCTCGGTGGAACAATCGATGTGGAGAGTGAGCTTGGAAAGGGCAGCACTTTTACTGTAACACTAAAACACAGGATAGCGGATGAAAGCTATTATGAAAAAAAACATGCTGAAAATCCAGAATCCTGCAGTGAAATACTTGAGGGAAGGAATATCCTTTTGGCAGAGGACAATGATCTGAATGCAGAGATTGCAGAAGCAATACTTGAGCGTGCAGGTCTTAAAACAGAACGTGTGGAGGATGGTATCCAGTGTGTAAACAGGATAATGCAAATGCCGGTTGGAACATATGATGTGATCCTCATGGATATCCAGATGCCTAAAATGGACGGTTATAAGGCAACACAGGAAATCAGAAATTTACCAGATAAGGACAAGGCGTGTATACCAATCATTGCAATGACAGCAAATGCATTTGAGGAAGATAAGCGGGAGGCTATTGCAGCCGGAATGAATGAACATATAGCAAAGCCAGTCCAGGCTGATAAGCTGCTGTCAATATTATCAGAAGTAATAAGGCAGCAGGAAAAATATTAATTGCATGTTATACTAATGGAGTGCCACTCTGGAAAATTGCATAGGACTTTTTTCTTTAAAGAGTGCTTTAACAATTTAATCTTTGAAAGTACCACGATATAAGAATGGGGAGGATTCCCTCCCCAAAAATATTTTTTCAGAACTTACATAAGTTCCTTTCAGATGCCATGATATGACCGGTATTCCAGGTACATTTCAATCATATTTTTTCTTACTGGAAGGTCTGTTTGTTTGAGAATTTCGCTGATTCCAGTAGCAGAATATCCATTTTTCCATAATAATTCAGCCGCACACTCAATCAGGAGTTGTCTGGATTCTTCACCTTTTTTCATTTCGCATTTCCTCGTTCAGTCTGGAAAACAGATGTGTAAGTGCAAACATAAGCGTTTCATAATGCATGTAATCTAAAGTATTCCTGTCTGCAAGAATTTGAAGACTTGCCGGGAACTCATCATCAGCTTCCCAGAAACGAATGATAATCGGCAAAAAAGGAAAAAGATTTAATTTAAAAGCAACATCTCCTTTTTCCAGTTCCTTTCCGGAAAGTGCTATACAGGCATTACGCAATTCAACGGTTTTTCCGTTAAAAAAGTCAGCGGTATTCTGAAAAAATCCGCTGCTCGTTGAGAGATTTCCTGTTCGGACAGAGGAAAGGCTGTTTATGTTTATAAATTCATGTGACAGATGGCATCTATCCTTTGAATAACATAAAACATCATAAATAGTCATTGCTTCATTGTGATTGGCTTCATGAATTATTTCAAAATCATTATCTGACCACTGAACACTTCCCGTTTTTCGTTTAATACGATAGGTACGGTTAATAAAAGTAATATATAACCAGTCAGAATTGTAATCTAATGAATATTTATGTATCATTGTAGCCTGATTATATTGCAGGAAAACATGTGCTGTAGAAATTTTTATTTTATCATAATTAGTCAGAGCTTTCGTCATATACCCCTCCAAGAATATTTTTGTTGTAGTTATTTTAGAATAGACTAATTGGTCTATAAAATCAATGCTTTTTGTGCCATTTTGTTATAGCAGGTCAAAGGAACAATGGCTGTAATGAGGATCAGAGGGATAATAGTAGTAACGAATAATACGCGAGAGTTCTGTAGAGGGTCTGGCGTTAGAGGATTGGATTAAGGAAGTATCTTTTTTGTCTGACTGGTTTTTTTACGGCATTTCCGTTACAATAGAAATATAAAAAATCGCGGAAAGAAGGTGGTCTGAATGCCAGTTAATATCACAGAAGAATTCGTTCGTTTTCTGATGAAGCAAAACGAAGAACAAAGTGCTCGCATTGCTGAGCTTTCTGCTGAGATTACAAGTCTGAACCAGACCATCCGAGAACTGAAAGAGCAGTTAAACAAAAACTCAAAAAACAGTTCCAAGCCACCTTTATCTGACGGACTTAAGAAGCATGATTGTAAAACACAAACAGCACCAGTTATCATTGGAAATAATGTATGGATTGGTGGCGGGGCTATTATTTTACCAGGAGTTACTATCGGAGATAATGTTGTGATTGGAGCAGGCAGTATTGTAACAAAAAGTATTCCCGACAATGTGATTGCTGCAGGCAGTCCTTGCAGAGTGATCCGTAGGAATCAGTAACAAACATGTTTTATCCAGATAAATATATAAGTGGGAGGTATTATGCCTGAAATACGGAAGAAAATTGAATTACTACAGAAAATTGCACATCGATTTAATGAGGCAAATATAGAGTGGGCTTTAGGCGCATCTATGCTGCTGTACTTTAAAGGTATTATTTCAGAATTTCATGATATTGATTTAATGGTCTCTGTTCATGATGCTGAACAGGTCCGAACAATTTTATCAGAAATGGGAGAACTTCACGCACCGGCTTCTGCTTCTGATCCAATGTATCGTACAAAGGTATTCATGGAATTCACCATTGATTCTGTAGATATTGACGTTATGGCTGGATTTTCTATTGTAAGCGAAGGGAAGGTTTATGATTGTTCTCTTGACAAAGAACAAATCGTGGAACGAATGACACTTGGAACAGAAATCGTTCCTTTGCAATCGCTGCGATTATGGTGTAAATACTATCGGCTGATGGGGAGAAACAAAAAAGCTGACATGATTGAAAATAATTGTAAATAAATATAGTATCTGATATATGTAAAAAAGGAAACTGCCTGGAATTATCCGACAGTTTCTTTTTTATTTGCAGAATTGTTGTGGTCAAGCTTTTTTGTAACTGATGTTATTCTAATTCATTTGACATCTTTTCGCTAATAGTATGATAGATTTCCTTTGTCGCTGAATCATTTGCACCATTTACGACCAATATTTTTCCATTTATACTCATGACTACATATGAATGACAGGATGAATGGGTATACCTGATATAATCTCCATAGACATCATTTCTAAAATTTCCCATAGCATATTTAAGATTTCCTAAACCATTGGTTCTATAATCATTCCAGCTCTGAGATGAATTTTCTTCATATGAGATACTGTCAATCTGCGTATAGTCTACTGTATAATCGCTCCAGCCTTGTGCCTCAATAGTAAAATCTTTATCCTCGAAACGAATCTCAATACTTCCCAAAAACAACGTCCATATACCGAATATAATGGTTAAAATGGCTATGATACCTGATACTCCAATTGTTTTTTTGTTATACTGAATTTTTAATTTTTCTCCGGTCGCTATCTTTTTCTTATAAAAGAGATAAGAATAGAGAATGCTGATGATTGCAGCTGCCATAATGCTTACGATATACAAAACAAGAGCAGCCATACTTTCCTCAAAAAGACCACA
>NZ_JBCPGE010000026.1:57327-64948 GCF_040914025.1 Ruminococcus sp. RTP21484sp1_RTP21281st1_A8_RTP21281_210402 | reverse complement strand
CCATAACGAATTCCCCTACGATACTGTATTTGGTAGTTTTATTATAGCATTTTTCTTAATTGTTAGACAGTCTGACGCACGGTGGTGTGAGAGGACGGCGGTTAGTCACCGCCTCCTACTCGATTTAATTGTGAAAAATATACAAAAAATGTATTTTAAAATTATGAAATGTATAAAAATATGAAAAAACATATTGACAAATTGTGTTTACATTGTAATAATGTAATTACTTTAATAAAACATTTTATAAAACATAGAATAAAACAACATGAAAAAGGAGGAAACAATTATGTTACAACAGGTAATGACAAATCCAGGAGAAATTATTTTCAGAGAGGTTCCGGTTCCGGAGGTAAAGGAAAATCAGGTTTTGGTAAAGATTATGAATATTGGTGTTTGTGGATCAGATATTCATGTTTATCATGGAAAACATCCGTTTACAAAATATCCGGTAACACAAGGACATGAGGTTTCCGGTGAGATTACAGAATTTGGAAAAAATGTCACAGAGTTTCATGTGGGACAGAAGGTGACGATAGAGCCTCAGGTATATTGTGGACATTGCTATCCATGTCGTCATGGAAAGTATAATCTCTGTGAGGAATTAAAAGTAATGGGATTTCAGACGACAGGAACAGCATCTGAGTATTTTGCAGTGGATGCATCTAAAGTAACACCTATTCCAGAAGATATGTCCTATGAAGAAGGCGCTATGATTGAACCTCTTGCTGTGGCAGTTCATGGTGTAAAACAGATAGGTGATGTGGCTGGCATGAATATTGCAGTTCTTGGAGCAGGACCGATTGGAAATCTCGTGGCACAGGCAGCAAAAGGAATGGGGGCAGCGAAAGTGATGATCACAGATATCAGTGATCTTAGACTGGCAAAGGCAAAAGAATGTGGAATTGATGTGTGTGTGAATACCAAAAATAAAGACTTCAGTGCGGCAATGCTCGAAGCATTTGGACCGGACAAGGCGGATGTGATCTACGACTGTGCCGGAAACAATATCACAATGGGACAGGCAATTAAATATGCAAGAAAAGGAAGCACGATTGTACTGGTGGCTGTTTTTGCAGGAATGGCAGAAGTAGATCTTGCAGTGGCAAATGACCACGAACTTGACATTAAGAGCACGATGATGTACCGCCATGATGATTATATAGATGGAATCAGATTGGTAAATGAGGGCAAAGTTCATTTGAAACCGCTCATCTCAAAGACATTTGCTTTTAAAGATTATCTGAAAGCATACCAGTATATTGATGATAACCGCGAAACAACGATGAAAGTAATTATCAACGTCAGTGAAAAGTAAGGAGTTCGTATGGAAAATAAATATGGAATTGTCGGAGTTGCCCATGTCGGGCTTCCGACAAACGATTTACAGAAAACAGTTGAGTTTTATAAGAGTCTTGGATTTGAAGTGATTATGCAGTCTTATAATGAAAAAGCAGGGGGAAAAGTGGCATTTTTACAGATAAAAAATTACTGTATAGAGACTTTTGAAAATGGGCAGGCGGCAATGTCAGACGGTGCATACCAACATGTTGCACTTGATGTGGAAGACATTGAAAGTATGTATCAGAAAATCTGCAATGAAAAATACACAATTATTACAGACGGAATCGAAGAACTACCATTTTGGGAAAATGGTGTGAAGTATTTTATGATTAAGGGCCCAAATGAGGAAAGAATAGAGTTCTGTCAGAAACTCTGATAAAAATAGGAGAGACATATGGGAAGCGAAAACAAAAATGGAAAAGTACCGCTGATCAGTAAGATTGCATATGGGTTTGGTGATGTTGGATGTAATTTCAGCTGGATGTTCGTCAGTAATTTTCTGATGATATTTTATACAGACGTGTTCGGAATCAGTATGGCGGCTGTGTCAGCACTTATGCTTTTTTCAAGATTCTGGGATGCAATCAATGATCCAATCGTCGGGGGACTTACAGATAAAACAAAATCGAGATGGGGACGGTACCGTCCATGGCTGTTAGTAGCGGCACCAATCACAGCGATTCTTCTTGTTATGACATTCTGGGCAAGACCCGACTGGCCGCAGAATGGAAAGATCATTTATATGGTAATTACATATTGTCTGCTGGTTTTGGGGTATACCTGTGTGAATATTCCATATGGAACCTTGTGTGGTGCTATGACACAGGATATTGATGAACGTGCAAAAATAAATACATCCCGTTCGGTTGCAGCGATGATTGCAATTGGTGTGATAAATATTATCACAGTTCCACTGCTCAGCAAATTCGGCAGTCATAGTGCAAAGACAGGATATCTGACGGTTGCGGTCATATATGGATGTATTTTTACAGCCTGTCATTTCTTCTGCTTTGCGAAGACGAAAGAGGCAGTGCTTACTCCGGAAAAAGAAAAAATTTCTGTAAAGATACAATTGAAAGCAGTCATGCAGAACAGACCATATCTTCTTGCATTGGCAGGACAGATATTATTTGGATTTACACTGTATGGTAGAAACGCAGATATTCTGTATTACTTTACATATGTGGAAGGGAATGCCTCCTACTACACAACTTATTCGATGTGCATCATTATTCCTTCTATCATCGGGGCAGCCTGTTTTCAACCATTATTCCGCAAGTTAAATAACAAAGGAAGAACAGCATCTCTCTTTGCTTTATTTACAGGAATTTTCATGTTGACTATGTTTTTCTTCAATGCCAAAGAATCACCGGCTATTTTTTATGCATTATCTGGTCTCACACAGTTTTTTTTCTCTGGATTTAATACCGCAATCTATGCAATTATTCCAGACTGTGTGGAATATGGGGAGTGGAAAACCGGACTTAGAAATGATGGTTTTCAGTATGCATTTATTTCACTTGGAAATAAAGTCGGAATGGCAGTTGGAACAGCACTTTTAGCAGGATTACTTGGAAAATATGGTTATATTGCAAATCAGACACAAAATGCAATTGTACTTTCAATTATGAAACATGCATTTACGACGATTCCAGGTGCACTGTGGATTGTGACTGCGGTTGTATTATTTTTCTACCGGTTAAATAAAAAACGTTATAACGAGATTGTGGAAGAACTGAAAAATGGAAGAAAAAGTTGATATCGTGGCATTGGGAGAATTGCTGATTGATTTTACGGAAGCAGGACACAGTCAGGATGGGAGAAAATTGTTCGAACAGAATCCCGGCGGTGCTCCGGCAAATCTTCTAACCGTTGCAAGCCACTTTGGGTATCGCACATCTTTTTCAATCAGATCTAAGATATTTCCTATTGTTTGAAATAGCTTTTTGTAACAATCTACTTCCATTCCATGCATTAAACATATGGGCTAATTTTCTCTGGTTGGATGGCTTGGAATAGTAAGCGGATATTTTAGGACTGATTTTAGTCTGACCAGTCATCCAGCGGCAAACCAGACCGTTGTCCATTGAAAAATCCTGATTTGCCGGATCATCCATAAAATCTTCAAATAATTCGTATAAAAAATCAGGCTGACTCATTTGATTACTTTCGCTGATATGGTTTTTTAAACAAGTGCTAATAGAAGAAAAATCGCATTGATTCAATAGAAATTCCCCTTTCGTAGTTAAGATTGAGTATATCTATCATAACACGAACATATATTCGATTCAAGAAAATGCGGATATTTTTAAAGTGATTGTGTCAATTTACAATCAATTTCTATTCAATGTGGTTTTCCGGCAGGTTCTGTAAAATAAGCTCAGATCAAAACAATGACGGGAGGAGCTTATGCAACAGAATATTGAATTTGAGCGGTGCATTGATTTTCTGGTACGGATGATTGATAAGTACGGCGATGAAGTCCTCCGGGACACTTCAAGGGATATTTCAAGGTATGCCGTTTGCCGTTATTACATTGACGGAAAAAAGACGCAGAGGTATAATAAAAAGGAGTTTACGGTCTTTTCCCTATTAAAGTGGAGAGAGCGCATGAAATATAAAAGGATGAGGAAAAAATGACAACCAAATACGAATTCAGAGACATTCTTCCAGAGGAGTTAGATCAGGTGATTCAGATCGAGCAGATCTGTTTTCCGCCAAATGAGGCTTGCTCTGCCAAGAGTATGAGAGAACGAGTGGCAAATGCACCAGAGACATTTATGGTTGCAGTGGATAAAGAAACAGGTAAAGTTGCCGGCTTTCTCAATGGGGTGGCAACAGACGAAGCAGTTTTTCGTGATGAATTTTTTACGGATAGTACTCTTCACAACCCGGAAGGAAAGAACGTTATGCTCCTTGGGCTTGATGTTCTTCCGGAGTATCGCCACCAGGGGCTTGCCCGTGAAATCATGACACGATATGTGGAAAGAGAGCAAAAAAGAGGACGCGAATGCCTGTACCTGACCTGTCTGGATAACAAAGTAGAGATGTACAAAAAAATGGACTACACCGACAACGGAATTTCCGGTTCCGCTTGGGGCGGGGAAGAATGGCATGATATGAGCAGGAAAATCAGATGATCCGGCTTCAGGATATTGCGGATATGGCGGGAGTGAGCAGGACTACCGTATCAAATGTAATAAATGGCAATACGAAAAGAGTTTCCCAGAAAACCATTGATAAAATAACGGCAATCCTGAAAGAACAGAATTATGTTCCGCATATGGGTTCCGTTATGCTGTCCGGACATGGTTCCAGGATCATAGGCGTGGTACTTGGTTTTGCCCAGGCTCATGGAATGTACTCCCTGCAGGACTCCTTTGTAGGAGAACTGGTAGGAACCATTCAGATGGAAGCTGAAATGAAAGGATACTATGTCATGCTGATCGGAGGGGAGAATATCCAGAACGTGGTGGATATTGCTTCCAGATGGAATGTAGAAGGACTGATCATTCTGGGATATAATGATGAAAAATATCGGAAATTGTCCAGAAAGCTGAATAAGAAAATGGTTCTCATAGATGCCTATCCCGCAGGAGAATATTTTTTCCAGAATGTGGGAGTGGATGATTATTCAGGCGGCTATCAGATTGGAAGTTACCTCTGTTCCTGCGGTTTTGACAAAGCTTTGTTTCTTGCAGAAACAGATATTGACAGTGATTACAGCCGTTGGATGGGCTTTAAGCAGGCTATGGAAAAAGAAGGAAAATTCTGCAGCCGCACTCGTCTGATCGTGATCCCGGGGGAAAGAAACCGCCGTATCCAGAAATATAAAGAACTTCTTCCGCGTTTTCTGCAGGTAAAAGCAGTGGCATTTTCCTCAGATTATGCAGCAATTGAGGCCATGAACTTTTTGTCAGATCATGGAATTAAGGTTCCGGAACAGGTATCTGTTACCGGCTTCGACGACAGTATCTATGCCAGAATGGTCCGTCCAAGACTTACAACAGTTCATCAGGATGTAGGTCAGAAGGCACATTTGGCGTTCAGCCGCCTGCTTCGGATGGTTGCCGGGGAGCAGTTAAAAGAGTTTAATATAAAAAGTCCGGTGTACCTTGTAAAAAGAGATTCTGTGAAAATATGAACAGATCGTTCAAAAGAATTTGAAGAGAAGACAGTCAGGCTATAGAGCCTGACTGTTTTTTTCGTAACAGAAGATTACGTTTGGATTCCCTGTTACATAAAGAAAACAATTTGCATGAAATCCCTGCTATCCGGGGAAATTATAAGATAGGGGGGACAATCTAAGAACTCATGAATCTGCATGATAAAAAAATATACAATATGCACAAATGACAAAACAAAAGTTTGTCTACAATTTAAGTTTCTCGAGAAACCTGTTGATTTTGCTGGAAAGTTACGATATTATGAAGCCACCGAAAGGAAAGCAGGACAGACGTGTCCAGGAAAGCTTTCAATAAACAAGTGCTGCGCAGCTTTCATTAAGTAAAATAATGGAGGAAAGAAAGATGAACAAGAAACTTATTTGCACATTAATGGCAGGTGCACTGCTGGTTGGTACAGTTACCGGATGCGGCAGCTCCTCTGAGGGAGAATCTTCCGCAAAGGGAACGGAACTGGAGCTTTTTTCCAGCAAGGCCGAAAACAAGGACATTCTTCAGAAGCTGGTAGATAAGTTTAATGAAACTCATAAGGACGTGACAATCAAGATCACAGCTCCGGCTGATGCAGGAACTGTATTAAAGACCAGAATGGCAAAGAATGATATGCCTGATATCGTAGCAATGGGCGGTGACAACAACTATACAGAGGTGGAAAGTGCCGGAATGCTGGTAGACTTAAGCAGCGAAGATTACGTTTCCAACATTCAGGAATCCTACCTTCAGATGGTATATGATGTAAACAAGGACAAAGAAGAGAAGGTATATGGCGTTCCTTATGCAACAAACGCTTCCGGTGTCATTTATAACGTTGACAAATTCAAAGAACATGGAATTGAGATTCCAAAAACATGGGATGAATTCATTGATGTGCTCGAGAAACTTCAGGATGCAGGTGAACAGCCACTTCTTATGACATACAAAGATGCTTGGACAAGTAACTGCCCATGGAACAGTATTGCATCTGACCTTGCTCCGGAGAGCTTCAATGATGACCGTAAAGCCGGCAAGACCACATTCGTTGGAACACACGAGGAAATTGCAGAAAAATATATGAAGCTTCTTGACTATGCTCAGGATGATTTTATGGGACTTACCTATGATGATGGAAATAAAGCTTTTGCAAATGGCGAAGCAGCCATGATCATCAATGGAAACTGGGCAATCAACCAGTACAAAAATGCAAATGCAGATATCAATGTGGATATGTTTGCACTCCCGGCTTCCAATGAGAAATCCCAGAACTATGTAACCTCTGGTGTAGATGTACTTCTTGGTGTATGCAAAGACAGTGCAAATGAAGAAGTGGCAAAAGAATTTGTATCCTTTATGCTTGAGCCGGAAAATGCAAAAATGTACATTGATGATCAGTTTGCTTTCTCAGCTGTAAAAGGTGTAGAGCAGGAGAATGAGACAGTGGCAGGTGTGAAAGAAGATATTGCAGCTGGAAAGGTTGCAAACTTCCCAGATCATTACTATCCATCCGGATTTGATATGTCCGCACTTCTGACCGAAATGTGCCTGAACTACACAAACGGAATGGACAACGAGGAGAACATAAATCAGTTCCTTGCACAGTGCGATGAGAAATATGACATTGCAAATGTAGACTGATCTATGTGACTGATGGAAAATACAGGCGAAAGGTGAAGAACGTGAACTGTCACCTTTTGATCCGTATGAATTGTAAGGCTGCTGGCCACTGAGTGAACAGCAGCCTTGTAAGAAAATAAGGGAGGATTCCATGAAGAATAAAGCCCCACGGAAAAAACCTGCTGTTAACCGGGTTTACTACATTTATGTAGGAATTCTTGCAGTTCTGTTTTTCACTTTCCACACCATTCCATTCTTAAAAGGTGTTATGTACAGTTTTACAGACTGGAGAGGATATGGAGAGTGGAATTTTGTAGGACTTCGAAATTATATCCATATGTTTTCTGATGTGGATACAGGAAATGCATATTTGTTTACATTCAAATTTGCGGTGATCACTACTATTCTGGTAAACGTGATCAGTCTGATACTGGCCTGTGCATTAAATGCAAAGATCAAGTTTAAAAACACAATCAAAGCTTTTTATTTCCTTCCATATATGC
>NZ_JBCPGE010000026.1:0-57175 GCF_040914025.1 Ruminococcus sp. RTP21484sp1_RTP21281st1_A8_RTP21281_210402 | reverse complement strand
ATCCTTATGGATCGGATGCGCTTTTAACACCTTGATCTACATTGCAGGACTTCAGTCCATTGACACAGATGTATATGAGGCTGCTGACCTGGATGGAGCGACCGGCTTAAAAAGATTCAGCAAAATCACGTTCCCTCTGCTGGCACCATCTTTTACCATCAATATGGTACTTTCCGCAAAGGGTTATCTGATGGTTTACGATCAGATCATGGCTATGACAGATGGCGGTCCTGGAACCAGCACAACATCTATTGCAGTATTGATCTACAAAAAGGGCTTCGGAGGCGGACAGTTCGCTTATCAGTCAGCCAATGCGGTTATGCTTTTTGTTGTAGTAGTACTGATTTCCGTATTCCAGCTGCGTGTACTTGAGAAGAGGGAGGAAAAATTAGGATGAAACAGAATACAGTGAAAGTAAAAGAGCGTTACAACTGGCCTGTTACGATCCTTCTGATCATTGGAATCGTACTTGTCATCCTGCTGCCTCTTTATATGGCACTGATGATTGCCATCAAGGATCCAACAGATATGAACAACATTCTGGCACTGCCAAGAAAAATCAGACTTCAGAACTTTGCAGATGCCTGGGTAATGACAAATTTTCCAAGAAAGTTTCTTAATACAGCATTTATCACAGTGGTGAATCTGATTTTTACACTGATCACAAACTCTTTTGCCGCTTATGCCATCACAAGAAACCGTAAAAAGAGCAAATTCTTTTCCCTCATGTATTATTACTTTATCAGTGCCATGTTTATACCGTTCCAGGTAATCATGCTTCCGCTGGTTGTGCAGGCAAATGCTTTTCACCTGGATAATATTTTCGGAATTACATTCCTGTACATTATTTTCGGTCTTCCTATGAATACGTTCCTTTATACAGGGGCAGTAAAGGCAATCCCGGAGGCACTTGACGAAGCAGCCATGATTGACGGGGCAAATCCGATTCAGATTTTTTCCAGGATCATTTTCCCGGTTCTGAAGCCTACCACAGC
The DNA here is from genome assembly GCF_040914025.1 of Ruminococcus sp. RTP21484sp1_RTP21281st1_A8_RTP21281_210402. Lineage (NCBI taxonomy): Bacteria > Bacillati > Bacillota > Clostridia > Eubacteriales > Oscillospiraceae > Ruminococcus > Ruminococcus sp. RTP21484sp1_RTP21281st1_A8_RTP21281_210402. Next base: position 56,180 of record NZ_JBCPGE010000026.1, on the reverse strand, counting down.
TACAGTAGCAATTCTTTCCTTCATGTGGACCTGGAATGACTTTACCATGCCATTGGTACTGTTAAGTGATGAAAGCCAACAGACACTGCAGCTTGCCCAGTATGTATTTAAAAAACAGTTTTCTGTTGATTATAATCTGGCATTTGCTTCTTATCTGCTTGTTCTGCTTCCAGTGCTGATCGTGTATATTTTCTGTCAGAAATGGATCATGAATGGTGTAGTAGCCGGTGCAGTAAAATAGAGAAAACAAATACGCGCCATGGGAATATTTCACTGCGGTCATGTACCGGGGAAGAATATTCTGTGGGAAAATAAATATAGAATATCAGGAGGACAGCCAGGAAATGAAGAAGAACTGGTGGAAAGAAAGTATTGTATACCAAATCTATCCAAAAAGCTTCAATGACAGCAATGGGGATGGAATTGGTGATATCAGAGGAATTATAGAGAAACTTGATTATCTGAAGGAACTTGGGGTAAATGTTCTGTGGATCTCACCTATGCTGGAGTCCCCACAGGATGACAATGGCTATGATATTTCAGATTATCGCAGAATTTACAAAGATTACGGAACCATGCAGGATTACGAGGAACTGCTTTTTCAGGCGCATGAACGTGGAATCAAGGTGCTGATGGATCTGGTTGTAAATCATACTTCAGACGAACATCAGTGGTTTCTGGAGAGCAAAAAGTCCAAGGATAATCCGTACCGTGACTATTACATTTGGAAAAATCCGGTAAACGGAAAGGAGCCAAATAACTGGGGCGGTGTATTCGGCGGTTCTGCATGGGAATACGACAATGAGACACAGATGTATTACCTGCACCTGTTTTCCAAAAAACAGCCGGATCTGAACTGGGAAAATGAGAAAGTGCGCCAGGAAGTTTACGATATGATGAAATTCTGGTGTGACAAGGGAATCGACGGTTTCCGTATGGATGTGATCAGTATGATTTCCAAGGATCAGGCTTTCCCGGATGGAGAAGTGAAAAGCGGCCTGTATGGAGATTTCGGTCCATACTGCGTTCACGGTCCGCGGGTCCATGAATTTTTACAGGAAATGAATCGTGAGGTATTGTCTAAATATGATATCATGACAGTTGGGGAAACTTCTGGTGTTACCATTGAAGAGGCACAGAAATATGCCGGGGAAGAAAGTGGCGAGCTGAATATGGTGTTCCAGTTTGAACATGTTGAAGATGCTTCCCCGCATGCGGAGTTTGGTAAATGGACCACTGACAGATATGACTTTAAGGCTTTCAAAAAGACGATGATCAAATGGCAGGAAGAACTTCAGGGAAAAGCATGGAACAGTCTTTTCCTGGGAAATCATGATCAGCCAAGAAGCGTTTCCAGATTTGGAAATGACAATCCGGCATACAGAGAAACTTCTGCAAAAATGCTGGCAACCTGTCTTCATATGATGCAGGGAACTCCTTATGTATACCAGGGGGAAGAGCTTGGCATGACAAACGCATATTTCCATAAGCTGGAAGATTATAAGGACATTGAGAGCATTCAGTATTATACAGAGCTGACAGATGCAGGGCTGATGGAGCCGGATTACATGATGAAATGTCTGATGCTCAGAAGCCGTGACAATGCAAGAACACCTATGCAGTGGGACGGTTCAGAAAAAGCAGGTTTTACAGATGGAGAGCCGTGGATTAAAATAAATCCGAACTGTAAAGAAATCAATGCAGCCAGTCAGTTGGATGATCCGGATTCCATTTTCCATTATTATCAGAAACTGATCGCTCTTCGCAAGGAGAAAGATATTATTGTGTACGGTGAGTTTGAACCGCTTTGCCGTGAGGATGATCAGATTTTCGCATATATGAGAAAGCTGGATGAGGAAAGACTTCTTACAGTCTGCAATTTCAGCCAGCAGTCGGCAGAATTTGAAGTTCCTGCAGAATTTGAAGGTTCCCAGTGCCTGATTACAAACCTTGACCGAAAAGTATTTAAGGGTAAAATCGTGCTGAAACCTTATGAGGCATTTGTGTTATATAAATAAACAGGTTACTGGACGAGAAACGGACAGCAGCATAACCAGACTTAAAGGGGCAAAATTTTTTGCCTCTTTTTTGAAAGACGAGGAAGATTGTTATGATCAGAAAATACAGATACGGAGCTCCTTTTGATACGGAGGCAGTAACAGAGAAGATTGAAACAGCGAATGGCGCTTTTCCTTATGGAAAAATCAGCCTGGAAAAGGGCTTTGATTTTACATATGTGATGGATGAGGATGATATTGTTTATGGACTTGGGGAAGCCAACCGCGGCATCAATAAAAGAGGATACTGCTATATCAGCAATTGTACCGATGATCCAAACCATACGGAAGACAAGCGTTCTTTGTATGGTGCCCACAACTTTATCATTGTAAGCGGAAAGACAACATTTGGACTGTTTTTCGACTACCCTTCTGAACTGACCTTTGATATTGGATATACCAGAATGGACACCCTGAAAGTGACATGCGCAGATGCAGATCTGAATGTGTATGTGATTGAAGGTGAATCTGCCTATGATATTGTAAAGCAGTTTCGCCATGTGATCGGACGCAGCTATATTCCCCCGAAATTTGCATTTGGTTTCGGACAGAGCAGATGGGGATATACCACCAAGGAGGATTTTCGCAAGGTGGCAGCCGGCTATCGTGAGAATCACATCCCTTTGGATATGATCTACATGGACATCGATTATATGGATTCCTATAAGGATTTTACTTTGAATCCGGAGAATTTCCCTGATTTCCCGGATTTTGTAAAAGAGATGAAAGACCAGGATCTACGCCTGATCCCTATTATTGATGCTGGTGTAAAAGTGGAAAGCGGCTATGAGGTTTACGAGGAAGGTGTGGAAAAAAGATACTTCTGCCAGCGGGAGGATGGAAGTGATTTCGTGGCAGCCGTATGGCCGGGGGATACTCATTTCCCGGATTTTCTGAACAAGGATGCCAGAAAGTGGTTTGGAGACAAATACAGCTTCCTTATTAGCCAGGGGATTGAAGGCTTCTGGAACGATATGAATGAGCCTGCTATTTTCTATTCCTCAGAGGGAATGGAAGAGGCGAAGAAACTTGCCGGAGAGTTTTCCCAGGATAAAGAAGGTAAGATCCACATTTGGAAAATGCAGGGCGAGCTAAACGGACTCGCAAACAACCCAGAAGATTACCGCAGATTTTATCATAATGTGGATGGCAAAAAGATCCGTCACGACAAGGTACATAACCTGTTTGGCTACAATATGACAAGAGCAGCAGGCGAAGCATTCGACCGCATTGATCCGGAGAAGCGTTTCCTGATGTTTTCCCGTTCCTCCTATATTGGAATGCACCGTTACGGCGGAATCTGGATGGGAGACAATAAATCCTGGTGGTCACACATTCTTCTGAACCTGAAAATGCTGCCGTCTTTGAATATGTGCGGATTCCTTTACACAGGAGCAGATCTTGGCGGATTTGGTGCGGATGCAACAAGAGACCTGGTGCTTCGCCATATGGCACTTGGGGTATTTACTCCGCTTATGCGTAACCATTCCGCAATCGGAACAAGAGAGCAAGAGTGCTATCAGTTTGAGAATGTTGAGGATTTCCGAAATGTGGTAAATACGAGATACCGCCTTGTTCCGTATCTGTACAGCGAATACATGAAGGCCGTTTTAAACGATGATATGTATTTCAAACCACTTGGCTTTGTTTATCCGGATGATAAGATGGCAATCCGGGTGGAAGACCAGCTGATCCTTGGAAATGAGATTATGATCGCACCGGTTTACGAGCAGAACGCAAGAGGGCGTTATGTTTACCTTCCGGAAGAAATGAAGTTTGTGAAATTTCTGACAGACGGAAGTATTTCTGAGGAGATTCTGGAAAAGGGCGTTCATTATGTGGAGGTTGCCTTAAATGAAGTGCCTCTGTTTATCCGTAGTGGTAAGTGTATTCCGGTTGCAGAGGCTGCGGAGTGTGTGAAGGATATTGATACTTCCAAACTCACTATGCTGGGATATGAAGGCAGCAGTTATACTTTGTACGAGGATGATGGCGTGCATAAGGAGTACGATAAGGCTGAGAATTATAGAAAATTAGAAAAATAACAGAATGAAAAGATCCCTTGAAAGTCTTTGGAAATTTCACGACGAGGTTTAAAAGATTTTTTAAACAGGATCCAGAAGACAGAAAATCGGAGCTGGCCATCAATTTCCAGCTCCGATTTTTTCAGATACCATATCGATAAACCACACCAACAGAATCAATCCCAGCATGATTGCACCAGCTTTTTCCCAGGCATATTGATTCATGGAAAAAATAAGGGGCGCTCCGATTCCGCCTGCGCCTACCAGACCGAGAACGGAAGCTTCACGGATGTTTACATCAAACCGGTAGAGGATGATAGAGGTGAAAACAGGCTTCAGCTGCGGCAGGACACTGTGGCAGATGGCGGGAAGAGGACGGACCCCCATGGCCAGCAGCGCATGATAGGGACGAGGGTCCAGGGCATCTAGTGCTTCTGTAAATCTTTTGGTGAGAAGTCCGATACTGCATACGGCCAATGTCAGCACTCCTGTGAAAGCTCCTGGCCCGGATACCCGGATGAAAATCAGTCCATACACCAGAAAAGGCACCGAACGGATTACCATGATCACCAGGTTAAAAAGAAAGGACACAGGAGCAGGTACGAAACGTTTGGTATTTAGAAAAGCCAGCGGTGCAGATACAATGGCTCCGATTACCGTTCCAATAAAAGCAATGCACACTGTTTCCAGTAAAAGATACCCAAGCCCATCTTTTTCAGCCGAGAAAAAGAAGCTCCAGTCTGGCTGCAGAAAGCCAGCAAACATATTTCGCAAAGTCTGTGGACTGGTTCTGGAAAAATCCGGCAGGGAAAGGGTAAACGTGCAGATCAGAAACAGGGCAGCCAGAAACAGAAGCAGCAGTCTGGCCTGCTCTTTTTTTATTGTGCGCTCTTTTCGTATCAAGGCGGCCAGATACCGACTGAAATATTCAATCACACACACTGTTAGAAACAGCATCAGCAGAATGGTCCCCACTTTGTCATACTCCAACCAGGAAATCTTCTCATTGAGAAGCAGTCCGATACCGCCAGCTCCCACATATCCTAAAATGGAGCTGTGCCGTACATTAGTTTCCAACAGGTAAAGTGCATTGGTGAGAAAGCCAGGAATGATCTCTGGTAAAATTCCATGGATATAAGCCACATACTTTGAAACACCCATAGCCCGAAGTGCCTGGTAAGCTTTTACATCGGCGGCACTTGCATCCTCGTAGGTAAGTTTTGTCATAATGGCAAAGGTGTACAAGGTAATGGCAAAAGTACCTGCAAAGGTTCCAAGCCCGAAAAGAAAGGTAGCAGTAAGCGCCAGAATCAAGGCTGGAAAAGAACGGAGAATCTGGATTACAATTCTAAGTATCCGTCGTATTACAGCTGGAAATCCTAAGTTTGCAGCGCCAAAAGGCGAGAGTACAAGGGCAAAAAAGATGCCAAGTACCGTTCCGGTAACAGACATCTGAATGGTGTAAAAAAGTGGCAGCAGGATCTTCTGAATATAGGAAAAATCTGGCGGGATCATATCCACGACCAAGTCGGTGAGGTGGTTCCTTCGTTTCCAGAAAGTTACAAGGTCACAGTCTGTGAAATTTGCTGCAAGGAAAAACAAAATCAGAAAAGAAATTGGAACAGCAAATTTTGCCACAATGGAATTTTTGCTTATTTTGTTATCATTCATAAGCGACACCTCGCTTATTCTCTATCTGAGTATCATTTTTGTTATAAATTTGTGTAGTGATAGAATCAGTCAGATCAGCAGTCTTACCGTCAAATACAACCTTGCCATCTTTCAGACCAATAAGTCGGTCGGAGAACTCCTGGGAGAATTCCAGATTATGGCTGTTCATTAAAATGGTGACACCATCCGTCTCATGAATACTCTTCAGCAACCCTAGAATCTGTCTCCCGGTAACTGGATCAAGAGACGCCACCGGTTCATCTGCCAGCAGGATCGCCGGGTGCCGCATAAGTGCTCTTGCAATTGCCACCCTTTGCTTTTGTCCGCCAGACAGATTCTTAATCGGTTCCTCTGCCTTTTCCAGAAGTCCAACCCGATCCAGCAGTTTCAGAGCTTCTTCTTTACGTGTTTTTCCATAAAGTCCAAACACGCCTTGGAAAAATCCCATATCCGGAAGTCCGGCAGTCAGCACATTCTTCAGACAGGTAGAATTCTCCACCAGACAAAAGTCCTGATAAATAGTTGCGATGGATTTTTGCAGTTCACGTTTTTTCCTTCCTTTTAGAGAATCAAAGCGCTTATCATCCAGAAGCACCTGTCCGCCAGTGCACTCCATCATTCCATTGAGAATGCGAAAGAGCGTTGTCTTCCCCGCCCCCGAAGGCCCGATCACCGAGACAAACTCTCCCTGCGAGACGCGGAAATCCACATCTATCAGGGCTTTTGTGCCATTATGAAATTTTTTTGCGATATGCTGAATCTGTAAATTCATAGATAAAATTGACCTCGTTTAAAACTACTGCCGAGGCAAATAATCTGCCCCGGCAGTTTAAAATATTTTGTAACTATTCAGAAAAGTTGAAGTCTATTCCATAGACTTCAGCAGCTCCTGCGCCTCGCGCTCGCCATCGTAATTGGAGTCATCGCCCCATTCATATCCAACCTGGCTGAACACGCTGATAATATCTTTTCCCTCGTCCGTATTCGCAATCTCAATAAAGGAATCTCCCAGCGCCTGGCGGAAATCTTCATCCTGCATAACTTCAGAAGTTTTGCTGTAGGCAATCATATCATTGTAAATCTTATCTGTAACTCCGATTACACCAGTCTGATTTACCATATCATCTGTACCTCCGAAGGTCTCTTTCCATTCCGGTGCGTATTTGGTACGGATGTGGCCATAAGAAACCATCACATCAGCCTGTCCGGAAGCCAGACGTGCAAGAGAGGTTGTATAAGAATCAGATTCTACCGCATTTGCCAGATCACTGATTCCCTTTCCATATTTTTCGTTCAGCCATAAGCTTGGATAAATATAACCGGAAGCTGAAGTTGGTCCCATAACAGCCCAGGTAGCATCGTTCAGATCATCCCAGGTAAGCTCTTCGCCGTTATTTACCTTTTCCAGTAAAGCCTGTCCCTTTTCGCTTGGACCTGCCAGAATAATAGAACGGTAATAGGTAGACATCTCATCGGTGTTTTCTTCGATTGTACCATCATTCCAATCTTTCGGATCATCAGAATCTTTGTTGATTCCATAGCGAAGGGCGGTAAGAAGAACGTCACAGTCATCAGAGAAAAGTACGTAATTTCCGCCTGAAATAAATCCGATATCTGCGCTTCCAGCACTTAAAGCCTGGCCAACAGCGGTGTAGCTTGTACCTACTGTCATGTCCACGTTCTCCACGTCATACCCCTTGGTGAGCAATGTTTCCTTCAGTAAATCTTCCAGCGGCTCGGTAGCAGTGGTGATAGTGTCGGAATCCGCGTATGGGGAAAATGCAATCTTCAGAGAATCAATCGTCTTAGTGTCCTCTGCAAAAACAGTGACAGCGCTCCCTGCGGTAAGTCCCAGGCATAATGCCATGGAAAGTGCGGATACAATGTGTTTCTTCATAGTGAAATACCTCCATGCTTTTGTTTGATCATATAATGTGTTACTGCGCATTTGAAATATGACGCAAAGCGAATCGCTGCGAATAAAACGAGCAGTAACTTTATTTCTGCTGGAAGTCGGTTATAACGAGAAAATTGCCCAATTTCTTACTATAGAATGTTTGAAAAAATTTTCTGCAAAGCTGGGAATAGAGATTACAGCAATGGATTCTCAAATATGCCATGGTGAGAAGGGCTCATTATTCATATAAATAAAAATACATGCCTCCCAGCATGTATCGAAAATGACTTTCGAGCAGATGCTGACAATCCACCTGCAAAAAAACAGGTGAACAGGTTTCGGTCGATCCTGACGGGATCCTCTCAACCCGGACCTACGGGCTCCCTCGCAATCTGGTTTTCGTCATCACAAATTCTGACCGCAGCACAAGGGCGCTCCCCCTGGCACTGCATTCCGTTAACCGGATAAATTGTATCATACCTGTCCTGGAATTACAATAAAAAATTCTGGTATAGCATTTGTAAAAATGTAAAAATGTAAAAATGGAGATGGAGAAGTTATTGCTTATTCGAAGTTCAATAATATGGAAAAAAAACATGGCAGTTCTCCATCGAAAATAATTGACGTGGTATATGCTTTAGTGAGGAAAAGAAAAATCCCCGTAACAGATCAAATTTAAGGTCTGTTATGGGGATTTATGTGTAGGAATAGTTATAAAAAGTGTAAAACTCTATAATTTCAATCCGTTATTGTGGAAAGCATGCAATTATTTAATTGCATCCAGCGCATTGGAAATATCCGCGATCAGATCCTCTTTATCCTCAAGACCAAGACTGATACGGATCAGCTCTGCCGGTACGCCAGCTTCAATGAGCTGCTCGTCTGTCATCTGTCTGTGGGTGGAGGTGGCAGGGTTCAGGCAGCAGGTTCTTGCATCTGCTACGTGAGTCTCAATTGCGCCAAGCTTTAAGTTCTGCATAAAGGTGGAAGCTGCTTCACGGCCGCCCTTCAGACCGAAGGAGACAACACCGCAGCCGCCGTTTGGCAGATATTTCTTCGCTCTGTCATAGTATTTATTAGATGGAAGTCCAGGGTAATTTACGTAAGCTACCTTCGGATGGCTTTCCAGAAATTCTGCTACAGCCTGTCCATTCTCAACATGCTTCGGCATGCGTACATGCAAGGACTCCAGTCCAAGATTCAGGATGAAAGCACTGTTCGGGGACTGCATGGAACCGAAATCACGCATAAGCTGAGCGGTACATTTCGTGATGAATGCGCCTTCTTTTCCAAATTTCTCAGCATATGTAATTCCGTGATAGCTTTCATCTGGGGTGCAAAGTCCCGGATATCGGTCTTTGTGCGCCATCCAGTCAAAGTGACCGCCATCAATTATAGCACCGCCTAATGCTGCACCATGTCCATCCATGTATTTGGTGGTGGAGTGAGTAACAATGTCAGCACCCCATTCGATGGGGCGGCAGTTCACTGGTGTAGGAAAGGTATTATCTACTACAAGGGGAACCCCATGTTCGTGAGCAACTTTTGCAAAAAGTTCAATATCCAGGACGGTAAGTGCCGGATTCGCAATGGTTTCGCCGAACATAACCTTGGTATTTGGCTTGAAAGCTGCGTTTAATTCTTCTTCTGTAGCATCAGGGGAAACGAAGGTTGCGGTGATTCCCATTTTGGCCATGGTAACAGAGATCAGGTTGAAGGTTCCGCCGTAAATGGAGGAAGAAGCTACAATATGGTCTCCACACTCACAGATATTGAATAGTGCCATGAAATTAGCTGCCTGTCCGGAAGAAGTAAGCATAGCTGCGGTTCCACCCTCCATTGCTGCAAGCTTGGCTGCTACATGGTCGCAGGTGGGATTCTGAAGACGGGAGTAAAAATAGCCTTCAGCCTCAAGGTCGAAAAGCTTTCCCATATCCTCGCTGGTGTCGTATTTGAATGTTGTTGACTGAATGATCGGAATCTGTCTTGGTTCACCATTTCCCGGTTTATATCCGGCCTGAACACATTTTGTTCCCATTCTGTAATTGTTCATGATGTGTCTCCTCTTCTGGTAAAATAAGCTCCCTGTGGAAAAGTGTTCACAGAGAGCATTCACATAAAGATATAGTATCATTTTTTTATAAAAATAGCAACGGCTTGGTGCAAATTGCGGCGCGAAATCATGCGAATGCATGATTTCTGTGCATCGCGAAGCGTGTTACTGGTCACGGAGTGAACAGTAACTTACTGTGAGCGGTCATTCTTTATTTCGTGAAATATCTTCAATGATCGTGGTATTTATGTCATCTTCATACAGACGCATCTGCACCTGCATAGGTGTGGGATCGTCGGTGAGCTTTATTCTACCGAAGTGGTTGAAGAAGAACAGGACACCAAGACCGATACCGAGAGAGTAGGAGATTTCCAAGACAGTATTGCCGGTTGTGGGCTGTCCGGTGACCTGGGTGTAGATCTGCTCAAATAGAGCGGGGATGTCTACGTCATTGTTAAAGGTCATAATGGAAAAGCCTGCACCGAAAAAGGTGGCGAGGCAGACAAATATGACTTTGCACCATCTTATAACAATATTGACAGTTCCTTCCTTCTGATAGGTGATGATGAAGTTTGGTTCGCCAATATGCGTAATAGCAAGATCAGGCTCTTTGAGCTGGATATCATTTATAAGATCCATAACAGAAATCACATACCTGCCTGTCTTGTCCGGATCCAGGTTTGCTACCGGGAGAACCCGCAGGTGATTTAAAATTTTGGAATTGGTGCAGGATAGCTTAGCAATGTCCTGGAGATAGACATGGGGGTGATGAACCTCCACGTTTTCTTTGGTTTGGATGTATAGTGTGTCACTCATGAAATTCACTCCCATTGCAAAAAATGTTGGTTACAGGCAAGGATAAAGTACGTTGTTATTCTTTCATTTTCGGTTTAAAAAACCAGCTTGCCAGATAAGAAAAAATCAGGGCTGCAGAGACACCAGCTGCGCAGGCGGTGAAGCCTCCTGTGAAAAGCCCGATGACACCATCTGTGTCGATGGCTTCTTTCAGACCTTTCCATAGTGTATTCCCGAAACCAAGTAGTGGCACAGCAGCACCGGCACCGGCGAAATCAATCAGAGGCTGATAAATGCCTATGGCGCCAAGAATAGAGCCGGTGCATACCAGAAGAACCATGACACGTCCGGGCATAAGTTTGGTTTTATCAAGTAAAATCTGGACAAGGGCGCAGATCAGGCCACCTACCCAGAATGCATTAAAATAGTCCATGGAATCATCTCCTCATAGATACAGACAAAGATAGTTGGTAGAGACAGATTATAATTAATACAGTACGGTTTATAGGATTGCAATTATACAGGAAGTACGCACAATTATTTAGTTTACTGCTTTTGATCTTTTTTTGAAACATGCTCTAACACTACCGCATGTGCAATCCCCGGAATGGAATCTCCCTCATTAAAACTTGTTTTGGAAAGCAATGCTCCTGTAGGAACAAAGAGCACCCTTTTCCAGGTTCCTTTTGCCAGTTCCGGCAGAATATAGGCAGCCAGCACAGATGCACTGCACCCACAACCACTTCCACCAGAATGAGTATCCTGTGTTTCACCATCAAAGATTAAAAGCCCACAGTCCTGATAAATGGACTCTATATCATATCCTTTTTCATTTAACAGATCCAGTAGGATCCGTTTTCCAACAGCTCCCAGGTCTCCGGTGAAGATTGCATCGTAATCATCAGGTGCTCGGCCAAAGTCACAAAAATTCCGGTAAATGGTATCGCAGGCGGCAGGTGCCATGCATCCACCCATGTTCAGAGAATCCTTAAGTCCAAAGTCAATCAGCCTTCCAGTGGTAAGTCCTGTTATTTGGACACATCCTTCTTCTGAAATAAGCGACTCAGTCTTTTCCGGGATTTCCGGAACAGGCAAAGTTCCGGAGAGAACACAGGCACCGCTCCCGGTAACAGTCCATGTGGCTGAGAGAGGACGCTGGTTTCCGTAAGCCAGAGGAAAGCGGAATTCTTTTTCTGCACTGGCAAAATGGCTGGAAGTGGCACAGAGAATATGTTCTCCGTATCCGGCTGCGGCAGACATGGCGCCAAGAGAGAGGGATTCCCCTATGGTGGAGCATGCACCGAAAAGTCCATAAAATGGGATTCCCATTCCGGCAATTCCAAAGGAAGAGGCGGTAGTCTGAGCCAGAAGATCACCTGCGAAGGTCATGCGGATATCCCCGGGAGTAAGCCCGGCTTTTCCAAGAGCCAATGCGGCTGCTTCTTTTTGCATGGTGCTTTCCGCAGCTTCCCAGGTATCCTCTCCAAACATAGGCTCTTCGCAGACCAGATCGAATTTGCTTCCAAGAGGTCCTTCCCCTTCCTTTTTTCCAACTACAGAAGCACAGCTTACAACGTAAACCGGATTCTGAAAGCTCATACTGGCAGAACCGGTAAGTCTGGCTGGTGTCTGTGAATTCATGAAATCACCTCCATTATTTTCAGAAGATAGTAGATCACTCCGGCAACCCAGGAACTCATGATTCCGTAAAGAATCACAGGACCTGCAATGGTGAAAATCTTGCAGCCGATTCCAAAGACCTGACCCTCCGTTTTATATTCAATGGCAGGGGCAGCTACGGAATTAGCAAAACCAGTGATTGGAACCAGACTTCCCGCTCCGCCAAATTTTCCAATCTTTGGATAAACATTAAATCCGGTAAGAATAACACTGATGAAAACCAGGGTGACAGAACACCAGGTACCGGCCATATCCTGGTCTAATCCTCTGGATTTTGCGAAATTTGTTATAATCTGCCCAACGACACAGATTGCACCGCCTGTGAGAAAAGCCTTTGCCATGTTCATGGGAAGACTGTGGGTGGGGGTGATCTGTTTTACATAATCGGCGTATTGTTTCTGCTTTTCTTTTGGTATGGAATTGTTCATAAATGCCTCCTGTAGCCATGATGAATGGAACTGCTTGTTTAGAGTACAGTAACCTTTTGGGTTCTATTATTATGTGAAAAAATATGTAAAATATACTTTCTTTTTAGCTGAATTTATACTATTATGATAGTATTGTTATAGTTATTACGGAAGATGCTGCTATTGCTTGTAAACAGAATAGCAGTAGCTTTATATTATAAACCAAAGAAGAGAGGTAACTTATGGGAAAATATTTTATGGGGAAGGGAGTAAAGCTCCTTACAGAGGAAACTGAGAATAAGATCAGAATCTATAAGCTGGGACTGCTTCAGCCGGAATTTGGACATATGCCATGCATCAGTGGGAATGCATTTACTTTTTTATTGGCAGAAGAAGGAGAAATACAGTGTCAGATAAATCAGGAGAAAGTAGATCTGGAAGCTGGAGAGGCTTTATTTATCAATGCAGGACAGTCCTATCGTCTGGTCAGAAGTGAGAAGGAAAGCAGCAGTTTTTATATAATTGAGGTGGCTGGAGAGTATCTGGCAGCTGGAGATGAGAGCCTTCAGAATAAATATATTTCACCGGTTGCAGAAGCAGAATCATTCGCTTATTGCAGGTTTATGCCATCAGCTGAGGAAGATACAGATGAAGACATTCTTCTTCAGGCACTTCTCGCCGCTGCGCAGACAGCAGAAGGCAGGGATATAGCTTATGAACTGGATATGAAGAGCTGGCTGTTCACTGCATGGGGAAGCCTTTATAAGAAATTTGCCCAGCCACGTCAGGAATGTAAGAATGCAGTGATCAGAGAACGGGTGAAACTGAATCGTATGACAGGATATCTTACTGAGCATTGTAACGAGAAACTGACTCTTTCTGCTATGGCAGAAGCATGCCAGGTGAGCACTGGTGATTTTTGCCGTTTCTTTAAGAAACATATGGAGATGACTCCATTCGAATATTTGCAGAAATGCAGAATCTGGAACAGTATGGATGCAGTTCTGGAGAAGACTGCTTCCATGGGAGATATTGCAGTGGAAAATGGTTTTGCAGGAGCAAGCTATTTTTCAGAGACTTTCCGAAAAGAGATGGGCTGTTCTCCTGCAGATTATCGGAAATGGTACCGTGGCCTGTCAGATGAATGTCCGATAATCACCGGAGAAAATAAAGAAGAAAGCGCCAAGGTGTCAAAGAAGGATAAAAAAGGAAAGTCTGGTAAAAACGTTCCTTCTTATTTATTATAGAAAATTAGCTGCGTCGATTTTTTTACGCAATTCAGGGAAAACACCGTTTATAAAAATAATACAAAGATCCCAAAGCTTTTCCGAAGGCCACCGCGATCACGACCCATCGGATTCCATTGGTCAGTTTGATCCTTCTGGAAAAGATGGGGAAAACATCTGCCATCTCAGCAAGTGCCATGATCCATCCGCCCAGAAAGATACCGGAAAAAAGTCCATAAAGGAGCAGAGCAAAGGTTCCGCCTGGAATGTGCCAGCCATAGAGGAAAAAAAGGTTGCCACATACAATGCCAAGAAGCGTAATATCTTCATATAACAATATATGTTTTCCTGTATGAGTGATACCGGCATAGCGGGGAACGATGGAAAGACCGATAAGCAGGCCAACTACACCGCCTGCGATGATGATTCCAGAGCAGAAGCCAACTATGGATAGAAAAACTTGCTGGAGCATGGGTGAATTCTCCTTTCACGAAACGGACCTGTCGCTGAGAAAAGTTTGTTGTTTTGCAACTATCATAACAACATTTAGTATGGAAAGAATCTTAGAAAATATGCGTTTTTTCTGTACATTTGTGAAGTTAAATAGTATAATAAAACGATGCGGCAATGGAAAGAATAGGATTGGCGCAGATATTATTTGATAGAAAAGTTGAGTATAGAAAGATAGAGGATGTAAATCTGTGAATGTGAATTTAAAACAGAGGTTCCAGGAAATTCTGGAAGATAACCGGATACTGGAAGCGGAGCTTATGAGCAGGCATACTACATTCCGAATTGGCGGTCCGGCAGATTTCTTTCTGGTACCGGAGAATGCTGACGAGATTAGGAGAATCATAGCAGTTTGTAAGGAAAAAAATGTTCCATATTTTATTCTTGGAAATGGAAGCAATCTTCTTGTAAGCGACAAGGGCTATCAGGGAGTGGTAGTGCAGCTGTATAGAAACTTTGGACAGATCAGAGTTGAAGACAGCCGGATCCATGCCCAGGCAGGAGCTCTTTTATCTGGAATTGCTGCAGCTGCAAGAGAGGCATCGCTGACTGGCTTTGAGTTTGCAGGGGGAATTCCGGGAACCTTAGGCGGCGCTGTGGTGATGAATGCAGGAGCGTATGGCGGAGAAATGAAGGATGTTCTGAAAGAAGTCACGGTTCTTACTCCAGAGGGCGGAGTCCTGACCTTGCAGGCAGATGAACTTCACATGGGTTATCGAACCAGTGTGATAAAAGAAGCTGGCTATATTGTTCTGGAAGCTGTCATTTCTCTTGAAAAAGGTGATCAGGAGGAGATTCGCAGCCGTATGCAGGAGCTGGCAGGGATGCGAACCAGCAAGCAGCCGCTTTCTTATCCAAGTGCAGGAAGCACTTTCAAACGGCCAGAGGGCTATTTTGCAGGTAAACTGATCATGGACAGCGGATTGCGAGGCTATCAGGTAGGCGGTGCCCAGGTTTCCGAGAAACATTGCGGTTTCGTGATCAATACAGGAAATGCCACAGCGAAAGATGTTACTACATTGATGTCTGACGTTCAAAGAATTGTTCTGGAGAAATTTGGTGTGAAGCTTGAACCTGAGGTGAAGTTTCTGGGAGAATTCTAGATCCATAAAGAGTCCTTTGGAATGGACTTAAGACACATAAGAGGCAGATGAGTTCAATTTGCGTTACAGGTTAGGTTATGAACATTAAACATTCTGCCCGGCAGGAGATAAATTATGCGATTTGTAATTGTTACAGGCGTTTCCGGTGCTGGAAAATCCACAGTGCTGAAAATGCTGGAGGATGCCCACTATTTTTGTGTGGACAATCTTCCTATTCCATTGGTGGAGAAATTTGCTTCCCTGATGCTGGAAGTACATGAAGAAGGAGTCCAGAATGCGGCTCTTGGTATTGATGCCAGAAGCGGTCACTCTCTGGAAGAACTGGCACAGGTTCTGGATCATATGAAAGAAGCTGGATATGATTTTGAGATTCTTTTTATGGATGCAGAAGATTCCGTGCTGGTAAAGCGTTATAAGGAAACCAGACGCAGCCATCCGCTTGCCAGTAACGGCAGGGTAGATGACGGAATCCGTCTGGAACGCCAGAAAATGGATTTTCTTCGTAAGAGAGCTGATTATATTATTGATACCAGTCACCTTCTTACAAGGGAGCTGCGCCAGGAAATTGAGAAGATTTTTGTAAATAATGAAAAATTCTGTAATATGATGGTCACGGTTCTGTCTTTTGGATTTAAGTATGGAATTCCGGCAGATGCAGACCTGGTATTCGATGTGCGTTTTCTTCCGAATCCATATTATGAGGATGAATTACGTCCCCTTACCGGTATGGATGAGAGCGTGTTTAATTATGTGATGGATAATGAGACCGCAAGGATTTTTGCAAATAAACTGGAAGATATGGTGGAGTTCCTGATTCCTAAGTATGCACAGGAGGGTAAAACAAGCCTTGTAATTGCAGTTGGCTGCACAGGGGGCAAGCACCGTTCCGTTACCATTGCAAGAGAGTTGTATAGCCGGATCGCCAGAAATGGTGAATACGGTTTTCGATTGGAGCACAGAGATGTGGATAAAGATCGCCTATTGAAAAAATAGAAAGAGGAGATCGATGAATGTCTTTTTCAGGGATGGTGAAAGAAGAACTTTCCAGGCATATCGGCTCCGGAAGACACTGCAGGATTGCGGAACTGGCTGCAATCTTTACTTTCTGCGGCAGCCTGGAGGCTGGAACTGATGGGAAAAAATCCCTGCGTATCCAGACAGAAAATGAGGCACTTTCAAGAAAAGGCTTTACATTATTGCAAAAAACATTTAATATAGAGACAGATGTATCAAATTCCCGGATTGACTGTTTCAGAAAGGGAAATCTTTATTGTATTTCCATTATTGATCAGGTTTTGGTAAAGGAAATACTGGATTCTGCCAAGCTGGAATTTTCGGGAGTGAGCGGAGGAATGCCACTTGTATCCAATTCTATTGTATATCAGAGGGATTGCTGCAAAAGGGCGTTTGTACGCGGTGCTTTTCTCTCGGCAGGTTCGATCAGTGATCCGCAGAAGGGATATCATTTCGAAATTGTATGTCCCAGCCGGGAGATCAGCGGGCAGCTACAGGAAATTATTCACAGCTTTCATATAGATGCCAAGATTGTTCTGCGTAAGAAGTCTTATGTACTCTATGTGAAGGAAGGCGCACAGATTGTAGACATGCTTGCTATTATGGAAGCAAATGTAGCTCTTATGGATCTGGAAAATATCCGTATCCTGAAAGAGATGCGCAATTCTGTGAATCGGAAGGTAAACTGTGAGACTGCTAATATAAATAAGACGGTTAATGCAGCAGTGAAGCAGATCGAGGATATCAGACTTCTTGAGGAAAAGGTGGGCCTGGAGAGTTTGAATGAAGGACTTGAGGAGATCGCCAGATTGCGGCTGCAGTATCCGGAAGCAACACTTAAAGAACTAGGATTGATGTTGAACCCACAGGTTGGAAAGTCTGGAGTAAATCACCGGCTTCGTAAATTAAGCCTGCTTGCAGATGACCTGAGGGAAAACAAGGAGGAGTTATTATGATTAAAAAACCAATCACCATTCACCTGTCCACAGGGCTTGAAGCCAGACCCGTTGCACAGCTGGTACAGGTGGCAAGTCAGTTCAACAGTGAAATTTATGTAGAAGTAGGCAAGAAGAAAGTAAATGCCAAGAGTATTATGGGTATGATGACACTGGGACTTGACGCCGGTGAGGAGATTACACTTTCTGCTAATGGTGAAGATGAAGAAGCTGCGATGAGCAGTATTGAACAGTATCTGAGCAACCAGTAAAGGCTGCCGTAAAAAGTGAGGATGGTTACCAATGTCTAAGTTTTTAAAATTTATAGTACATTTTGTTGTAATATGTACCATACTTTGTGTGGTTGCATTAGCGGTTCCTCCATTCTTTGGAGTGACGACTGAAATCAGAGACGACTCCACAGTCAAGTCAAATCTGGCAATGGGATCTGTTACATATGCAATTCCGGTTAAAACCGAGGAAGCAGCTCTGGGTACACCGATCCTTGTAAATGATGAGAATGCAGTGTATCGCTATACACTGGCCAGCGCTGATGTCACAAATGGTACAGGTACTGCTATGGATCCAACTGTTTCTCAGGGACAGCCGATTAATGTGGCAATTGGAAGCTACCTTCCGAAAATTGTTGTAACAATTCCGTTTATCGGATATCTGATGGCAGCTACCAAGAGTATTGAGGGGCTGATTGTTCTGGGACTTACCGTTCTGTTTCTGATTATTCTTTATGTAATCGCAGAACTCTGGAAAAAAGATCTGGATGATTATGACGACTATCCGGAGGATACAGAACCAGGATATGTGAAGAGCCGTAAAGAGCTGAAGAAAGAAGAAAAGCGTAAAGAGCGTGAGTACCGTGATGAAGAGCGTGAGATCAAAGCACAGGGCAAGCGCAGCAAGAAAGAGAAGCGTAAGATCCGTACCGGTGGCTTTGTGGATGAAATCGATGAAGATGATTTTGATGTAGAGGAAGAGGAAGCGCCACAAAGAGCTGTACAGAGTGCTACAAGTGAAGCACATGAACTTCTGAAGAAAGAAGTAGCAGCAGCTACTGCAAAAGACTCCAAACCAGTCAGGAAGTCTGCTAAGCCTGCAACACAGACTAAGAAGGCAGCACTGAAGAAGAAAGCAGCTCCGGAGATTCATGAGGAAGAAGAGGATAAACCAGTTGAGATCAAGAAACTGGCAATCCCAAGATATTCACCGGCGCAGCTTGCTGCGAAAGCAAAGAAAGAAGGAGATGCTCCTGACATTGTGAAGGATGAGATAACAAAGGTTACTTTGTTTGATTATTCTGATATCTTTGCTGACGAAGATGAGGACGAAGATGAATACTATGATGATGAAGATTGATTCATTATTATAATAGGAAAGAAGAGGCATTCGATGATGATGCCTCTTCTCTTTTTTTATTAAGGAAAAGACAATGACTTCGCGAGGCTTTAGAACCACTGTATTAAATAATGAAAGCTGATTGACAGTTGCCAGCAGGAGTATAACGGACAACTATTAGAAGCACTATATAATAGGAAGAAAGAAAAAAACTGGAATATACACACTCACATCTTGCAGAAAGCCTTTTTCAGATACACCCTAGATTGTATTTAAAATAATACAAAAAAACATCTGGATTTTTTGAAAAAAACACTTGCAATTTTTAAAACCTTTGTGTATACTAATAACTGCTGTGACATGATAGCAATGAAGCGCGAGGTTGCCGCCGAGTAAGGCGGGTTTTCCGTGGAGCGAATGTCAAGTTAGGAAACTGACGACAAGTCACTGTACAAGTTCAATAGCCATCTTGGGATGGGACGTGTGAAAGAATGTCCGTAGCAGGAAGATGTTTTAGGACACACACGGAGATGTGTACAGTCGCCGCTTGTCGTACTGATAGTGAGTACGAATAGGAGGAGACTTTTTTTATGGCAAATCAGGTAATGAGAATCACATTAAAAGCTTACGATCATCAGTTAGTAGATGCATCTGCTGCAAAGATCATCGACACTGTTAAGAAGAATGGTGCAACAGTTAGCGGACCGGTTCCGCTTCCAACTAAGAAGGAAGTTGTTACAATCTTAAGAGCTGTTCACAAATATAAAGATTCCAGAGAACAGTTTGAGCAGAGAACACATAAGAGACTGATTGATATCATTGCTCCGACCCAGAAGACAGTTGATGCACTGTCCAGACTGGAAATGCCTGCTGGTGTTCATATCGACATCAAGATGAAGGCAAAATAATTAATCTTGTAAATGCATAAGCATTTAGCTATTTATTATATGATTACCCGAAAGGGCAATCCGCTATAGGAGGAAGAAAGATGAAGAAAGCTATTTTAGCTACCAAAGTCGGAATGACTCAGATCTTCAACGAAGATGGAATGTTAATTCCGGTAACCGTTTTACAGGCTGGTCCATGTGTCGTAACTCAGGTTAAAACAGATGAGAACGACGGATACACAGCAGTTCAGGTTGGCTTCGGCGACATCAGAGAGAAACTGGTGAACAAACCGGAAACAGGCCACTTTGCAAAAGCAGGCGTTGCAGTTAAGAGATTCGTTAAAGAATTCCGTTTTGAGAACGCTGCTGAATATGAGGTAGGACAGGAAATTAAAGCTGATATCTTTGCAGCTGGAGATCACATCGATGCAACAGCAGTTTCAAAAGGTAAAGGCTTCCAGGGCGCAATCAAGAGACATGGACAGTCCAGAGGACCTATGGCTCACGGTTCCAAATATCATCGTCATGCAGGTTCCAATGGTGCTTGTTCTGATCCGAGCAAGGTATTCAAAGGAAAACACATGCCAGGTCATATGGGAAGCGAGCAGGTAACTGTTCAGAATCTTGAGATCGTACGCGTAGATACAGAAAATAACTTACTGTTAGTTAAAGGTGCTGTTCCAGGACCTAAGAAATCCTTGGTTACAATCAAAGAGACAGTAAAGTCCTTATAATAAGAAAGGAGGAGCACACAAATGGCAAACGTAACTGTTTATAATATGGAAGGCAATGAAGTTGGAACAATGGAGCTGAACGATGCAGTATTCGGCGTTGAAGTCAATGAGCATCTTGTTCACCTTGCTGTTGTTCGTCAGCTTGCAAATAAACGCCAGGGTACTCAGAAAGCGAAAACTCGTTCTGAAGTAAGCGGTGGCGGAAGAAAACCTTGGAGACAGAAAGGAACCGGTCATGCTAGACAGGGATCCATCCGTGCTGCACAGTGGACAGGCGGCGGAATTATTTTCGCACCAACTCTAAGAGATTATGAAGTAAAAATGAACAAAAAAGAAAGAAGAGCAGCTCTTAAATCCGCTCTGACTTCTAAAGTTCAGGACAATAAATTCGTAGTTGTTGATAGCCTTGCACTTGCTGATGCAAAGACAAAAGAAATGCAGAAGGTTCTTACAAACCTGAAAGCAGAGAAAGCTCTTATTGTAACAGCACAGGAAGACAAGAACGTAATCCTTTCTGCAAGAAATATCGAGAACGTACAGACTGTAGCTGCTAACGGCATCAACGTATATGATGTTATGAGCCACGGTACTGTAGTAGTAACTAAAGACGCTGTAGCATCCATCGAGGAGGTATACGCATAATGGCAGATATTAAATATTACGACGTGATCAAAAGACCAGTGATCACTGAAAAATCCATGGCTGCTATGGGTGAGAAGAAATATACTTTCCTTGTTCATCCGGAAGCAAACAAAGCTCAGATCAAAGAAGCTGTTGAGAAAATGTTCGATGGAACAAAAGTTAAAAGCGTAAATACCATGAATCTTGATGGTAAGAAAAAACGCCGCGGAATGGTAGTTGGAAAAACTGCTAAATCCAAAAAAGCTATCGTAGCCCTTACAGAGGACAGCAAAGACATCGAGATCTTCGAGGGTCTTTAATTAACAGATAGCAGTTTATACGCATTCAAAAGCGTGAGAACAAATTTGAAAGGAGAAAAGAAATGGGAATCAAAAGTTATAACCCATATACCCCGTCTAGAAGACATATGACTGGTTCCGACTTCTCTGAGATCACTAAAGCAACACCAGAGAAATCCCTTACCGTGTCTTTAAAGAAAAACGCTGGACGTAACAACCAGGGTAAGATCACTGTAAGACATCAGGGAGGCGGAAGCCGTAGAAAATATAGAATCATTGACTTCAAGAGAAGAAAAGATGGAATCCCGGCAGTAGTTAAATCTGTTGAGTATGATCCGAACAGAACAGCAAACATCGCACTTATCTGCTATGCAGATGGCGAGAAAGCATACATTCTTGCTCCGGAAGGACTTAAAGTTGGACAGAAAGTTATGAACGGACCGGAAGCTGAAATCCGTGTAGGTAACTGCTTACCGTTAGAGCTTATCCCGGTTGGTACTATGGTTCATAACATTGAGCTTCACCCAGGAAAGGGCGGACAGATGGTTCGTTCCGCTGGTAATGGTGCTCAGCTTATGGCTAAAGAAGGCAAATACGCTACACTTCGTCTCCCATCTGGTGAGATGAGAATGGTTCCGATCATCTGCCGTGCTACAGTTGGTATCATCGGAAATGGTGATCACAACCTGATCAACATCGGTAAAGCTGGCCGTAAGCGTCACATGGGAATCAGACCTACAGTTCGCGGTTCTGTTATGAACCCGAATGACCATCCACATGGTGGTGGAGAGGGCCGCGCTCCGGTTGGACGTCCAGGTCCGTGTACACCTTGGGGCAAACCTGCTCTTGGTCTGAAGACAAGAAAGAAAAACAAAGCGTCCAACAAGCTCATCGTAAGAAGACGCGATGGAAAAGCTTTAAGCAAATAATAAGGAGGATTAAGAATGTCTCGTTCACTGAAAAAAGGACCTTTTGCAGATCAGAGCTTACTTAAAAAAGTAGATGCATTAAACGCTGCAAATGATAAATCCGTAATCAAAACTTGGTCACGCCGTTCCACAATCTTCCCGTCTTTTGTTGGACATACAATCGCTGTCCATGACGGAAGAAAACATGTGCCGGTATATATTACTGAGGATATGGTTGGTCACAAACTTGGTGAGTTTGTTGCTACCAGAACCTACAGAGGACACGGAAAAGACGAAAAGAAATCCGGTGTTCGTTAGTTAGTACTTTTCACCAGGCTGCCTGATCGCAAGAAGCGGTCCGGGCAACCCAGGTGTTTACCTGAATATTGAATATGACGAAAGGAGGCACTTTAAAATGGCAAAAGGACATAGAAGCCAGATTAAGAGAGCCAGAAATGAGAATAATAGAGAGACAAGACCGTCTGCAAAATTATCTTATGCAAGAATTTCTGTTCAGAAAGCCTGCTACGTTTTAGATGCAATCCGTGGCAAAGATGTGCAGACAGCACTTGGTATCCTGACATACAACCCAAGATACGCTTCCAGCGTAATCAAAAAGTTACTGGAATCAGCTATTGCTAACGCTGAGAACAATAACGGAATGAACGCAGACAATCTCGTCGTTGCAGCCTGCTATGCAAATAAAGGACCTACAATGAAGAGAATCCAGCCAAGAGCACAGGGTAGAGCTTACAGAATCGAGAAGAGAACAAGCCATATTACCATCGTGCTGGATGAGAAATAAGGAGGATAAACATGGGACAGAAAGTTAACCCACATGGCCTTAGAGTCGGTGTTATCAAGGATTGGGATTCAAGATGGTATGCAGAGAGCGATTTCGCAGACTATCTGGTAGAGGACTACAACATCAGAACATTCCTCAAAAAGAAATTATACAGCGCAGGTGTTTCCAAGATCGAGATCGAGAGAGCATCTGACAGAGTCAAAGTTATCATTTACACAGCTAAACCTGGTATCGTAATCGGTAAAGGCGGCGCTGAGATCGAGAAAGTTAAAGCTGAACTTGCTAAATACACAGACAAGAAGCTTATCGTTGATATCAAAGAAGTTAAGAGACCAGACAGAGACGCTCAGCTTGTTGCAGAGAACATCGCTCTTCAGCTGGAGAACCGTATCTCCTTCAGACGTGCTATGAAATCTACAATGCAGCGTACAATGAAATCTGGAGCAAAGGGAATCAAAACATCCGTATCCGGACGTCTTGGTGGAGCTGATATGGCTCGTACAGAGTTCTACAGCGATGGAACTATTCCGCTTCAGACACTTCGTGCAGACATCGATTATGGTTTCGCAGAAGCAGACACCACATATGGCAAAGTTGGTGTAAAGGCATGGATCTACAATGGTGAGATTCTTCCAACTAAAGGAACTAAGGAAGGGAGCGATAAATAATGTTAATGCCAAAAAGAGTTAAACGTCGTAAACAATTCCGTGGCTCCATGAGAGGAAAAGCCCTTAGAGGTAATCAGATCAATTATGGTGAATTCGGTCTTGTTGCTACCGAGCCTTGCTGGATCAAATCTAATCAGATCGAGGCAGCCCGTGTTGCTATGACCCGTTATATCAAACGTGGTGGTAAGGTTTGGATCAAGATTTTCCCAGATAAACCAGTAACAGCAAAACCAGCAGAAACTCGTATGGGTTCCGGAAAAGGTGCCCTGGAATACTGGGTAGCAGTTGTTAAACCAGGACGTGTTATGTTTGAGATCGCAGGCGTTTCAGAAGAAATCGCTCGTGAGGCATTACGTCTTGCAATGCACAAGTTACCATGTAAATGCAAAATAGTTTCTCGTGCAGAGTTAGAAGGCGGTGATAACAGTGAAAATTAATAAATTCGTAGAAGATTTACAGGCAAAATCAGCTGCAGAATTAAACGAAGAATTAGTAGCTGCTAAGAAAGAACTTTTCAATCTGAGATTTCAGAATGCAACCAATCAATTAGACAATACAGGACGAATCAAAGAGGTTCGCAGAAATATTGCCAGAATCCAGACAGTGATCACTGCGAAAGCTAACGCTTCCAAATAGTGAATTTAGGAGGACATAATCGTGGAAAGAAATCTGAGAAAAACCCGCGTGGGTAAGGTTGTCAGCAATAAGATGGATAAGACCATCGTAGTTGCAATTGAAGACCATGTAAAACATCCTCTTTACAAGAAAATCGTGAAGAGAACATATAAATTAAAAGCTCATGACGAAAACAATGAGTGCAACATCGGTGATACCGTAAAAGTTATGGAGACCAGACCGCTGTCCAAAGACAAGAGATGGAGACTGGTTGAAGTAGTAGAGAGAGTTAAATAAGGAGGATAACCAGTATGATTCAGCAGGAAACAAGACTGAAAGTTGCCGACAACACTGGTGCAAAAGAAATCCTTTGTATCCGTGTTATGGGTGGCTCTACAAGAAGATATGCAAACATCGGCGATACAATCGTTGCTACTGTTAAAGATGCAACACCAGGCGGCGTTGTTAAAAAAGGTGACGTAGTAAAGGCTGTTGTAGTTAGATCCAAAAAAGGCGCTCGTCGTAAAGACGGATCCTATATCCGTTTCGATGAAAATGCTGCCGTAATCATTAAAGACGACTTAACTCCGAGAGGAACACGTATCTTTGGACCAGTTGCCAGAGAGCTTCGTGAGAAAAAATTCATGAAGATCGTTTCCTTAGCTCCGGAAGTATTATAGGAGGGTGCCTAATGTCAGCTATGAAGATTAAAAAAGGTGATACTGTTACAGTAATCGCTGGTAAAGATAAAGGCAAAGAAGGCAAAGTCCTTGCCGTTAACGTAAAAGACAATACCGTATTAGTAGAGAACGTTAATATGGTTACAAAACACACCAAACCATCAGCTGCAAACCAGAATGGTGGAATCATCACAAAAGAAGCTCCGCTTCACATCTCCAACGTAATGCTTATGGCAGATGGAAAAGCAACAAGAGTTGGCTTTAAGATGGATGGTGACAAAAAAGTCCGCGTTGCCAAAGCAACAGGTAAGGTTATCGATTAATTGAGAGAGGAGGCAGACATAAGTGAGTAGATTAAAAGAACTTTATACTAATGAGATCATGGATGCCATGACCAAAAAATTCGGATATAAAAACGTTATGCAAGTGCCAAAACTCGACAAGATCGTAATTAACATGGGTGTTGGTGAAGCAAAAGAGAACGCTAAGCTTCTTGATGCAGCTATTGCAGATATGGAGCTGATTACAGGACAGAAAGCTATCGCAACAAAAGCTAAAAAATCTGTTGCTAACTTCAAAATCAGAGAGGGAATGCCGATCGGATGTAAAGTAACATTAAGAGGCGAGAAGATGTATGAGTTCGCTGATCGTCTGATCAACCTGGCACTTCCACGTGTACGTGACTTCCGTGGCGTTAATCCTAACGCATTCGATGGAAGAGGAAACTACGCTCTTGGTATCAAAGAGCAGCTTATCTTCCCAGAAGTTGAGTACGATAAAGTTGACAAAGTAAGAGGTATGGACATTATCTTCGTTACAACAGCAAATACTGATGAGGAAGCTCGTGAGTTACTGAAGCTGTTCAACATGCCTTTTGCGAAATAAGTAGAGGAACATTCCAAAGTTGACCGCCGGCTCCTTGCCGGGGTCAGCAGATCTGATATAGGAGGAACGATTCATGGCTAAGACAGCAATGAAAATCAAACAGCAGCGTCCAGCTAAATTTTCTACAAGAGAATATAGCCGTTGCAGAATTTGTGGACGTCCACATGCATATTTAAGAAAATACGGAATCTGCAGAATCTGCTTCCGTGAGTTAGCTTACAAAGGACAGATCCCGGGAGTTAAGAAAGCTTCCTGGTAAGCCGAAGCTGAAAGTCGCTTAATGAATGTAAGCCGTAAGGCGAACATGAATTTCGTGCAAAGTCCATCCCGAACCTTAACGAGTGCAAGCCGCAAGGTGCAGTACCAGTTCAGCACGGGATGATGTTACACAGGTAACACGTAAATTTATATAAATATACTATGACATGTAAAGTCTGAATATGAGGAGGAAACTAACATGACAATGAGCGATCCAATCGCAGACATGCTTACAAGAATTCGTAATGCAAACACTGCAAAACACGACACAGTAGATGTACCAGCATCCAAGATGAAAATTGCAATTGCAAACATCCTTGTTGATGAGGGATACATTGCAAAATACGATTTAGTTGAAGATGGTGTTGCTAAAAACATCCATATCACACTGAAATATGGCGAAGACAAAAACGAGAAGATCATCACAGGTTTAAAGAGAATCTCTAAACCGGGTCTTCGTGTTTATGCTGGTAAGGAAGAGCTTCCGAAGGTTCTTGGAGGACTTGGAATCGCAATCCTTTCCACTAATAAAGGTGTTATCACCGATAAAGAAGCTCGTAAACTTCAGGTAGGCGGCGAGGTTCTTGCATTTGTATGGTAAGCTTCGGCTCCATTCATTCAAGAAGTAGACGAAACACTGAAAACAGAGAGGTTGCGAAAACCTCTCCGATAATCTAAGTAAGGAGGACACATAGTATGTCACGTATCGGTAGACTTCCGGTTGCTATTCCGGCAGGAGTTGAAGTATCTGTTGCAGAAGGAAACGTAGTAACCGTAAAAGGACCAAAAGGAACACTTGAGAGAGCGCTTCCAACAGAGATGGAAATCAAAGTTGAAGATGGTCATGTAGTTGTTGCAAGACCAAACGACTTAAAGAAAATGAAATCCCTTCACGGCTTAACAAGAAGCCTTATCCACAACATGGTTGTTGGTGTAAGCGAAGGATACACCAAGACTCTTGAAGTTAACGGTGTTGGTTACAGAGCCGCTAAGCAGGGCAAGAAGCTTACTTTAAACCTTGGATATTCTCACCCGGTAGAAATGGAAGATCCGGAAGGTATTGAGACCAAAGTAGACGGTAACAAGATTATCGTTTCCGGTATCAGCAAGGAAAAAGTTGGACAGTTTGCAGCTGAGATCAGAGATAAGAGAAGACCTGAGCCATATAAGGGTAAAGGTATTAAGTATGATACTGAGGTTATCAGACGCAAAGTTGGTAAGACTGGTAAGAAATAATTAAGGAGAGTGAGAAAATGGTTAATAAAGCATCTAGAGCGGAAATTCGCGAGAAAAAGCATAGAAGATTACGTCATCATTTAAATGGCACTGCAACAACTCCGCGTCTTGCAGTATTTCGTTCCAATAAACACATGTATGCACAGATTATCGATGACACCGTTGGAAAGACTTTAGTATCTGCTTCTACTCTTCAGAAAGACGTAAAAGCACAGCTTGAGAACACCGACGATGTTGCAGCAGCAGCATATCTTGGCACTGTAATCGGTAAGAAGGCAGTGGAAGCCGGCATCGAGGAAGTTGTTTTTGACAGAGGTGGATACATTTACCACGGTAAAGTAAAAGCACTGGCAGACGCAGCAAGAGAAGCTGGACTGAAATTCTAATAAGGAGGAGCGAAACACATGAAACGTAATCTTATTGATGCTAGTCAGTTAGAGTTAGAAGATAAAGTAGTATCAATCAAGCGTGTTACCAAGGTTGTTAAAGGTGGTCGTAACTTCCGTTTCACAGCTTTAGTTGTTGTAGGTGACGGCAATGGACACGTTGGTGCAGGACTTGGAAAGGCAGCCGAGATTCCGGAAGCAATCCGCAAAGGAAAAGAGGATGCTATTAAGAAATTAGTAACCGTAGCAAGAGATGAGAATGGTTCCATTACACATGACTTCGTAGGTTCTTACGGAAGCGCTTCCATGCTTCTTAAGAGAGCTCCGGAAGGTACTGGAGTTATCGCCGGCGGCCCGGCTCGTGCCGTTATCGAGTTAGCTGGTATCAAAAACATCCGTACAAAATGTATGGGATCCAGAAATAAGCAGAATGTTGTTCTTGCAACCATCGAAGGCTTAAGACAGTTAAAAACTCCGGAAGAAGTTGCAAAACTTCGTGGAAAATCTGTTGATGAGATTCTGGCTTAAGGAGGAATATTAAAATGGCAAATACATTAAAAGTTACTTTAGTAAAATCTCCGATTGGCGCAGTTCCGAAGCACAAACTTACTGTTAAAGCAATGGGTCTTACCAAAATGCACAAAACAGTTGAGATGCCAGACAATGCGGCAACAAGAGGAATGATTCAGCAGGTACAGCACCTGGTAAAAGTAGAAGAAGCATAATTACAAAAAGGAGGTGCCATAATGGAATTATCAAACTTAAGACCAGCTGAGGGTTCTAAGCACAGCGATAACTTCAGAAGAGGCCGTGGACATGGTTCTGGAAACGGCAAAACAGCCGGTAAAGGCCATAAAGGACAGTTAGCACGTTCCGGACACAAGAAACCGGGATTTGAAGGTGGACAGATGCCTTTATACAGACGTCTGCCTAAGAGAGGATTCACAAACAGAAACTCTAAAGAGATCATTGCAATCAACGTTGATGTTCTGAACCGTTTTGAGGATGGTGCAGAGGTTACAGTTGAGAGCTTACTTGCAAGCAGTGCAATTTCCAAAGCTGGTGACGGCGTTAAAATCCTTGGAAACGGCGAGCTTACCAAGAAGCTTACAGTTAAAGTAAATGCTGTAAGTGAGACTGCAAAGTCTAAAATCGAAGCTGCAGGTGGTACAGTAGAGCTGATCTAATAGAGGTGATCAAATGTTTGAAACTCTCAAAAACGTTTTCAGAGTAAAAGAGATGAGACGTAAACTCCTCTATGTATTATGGATGATTCTTGTCATCCGTATCGGATCACAGCTTCCTGTTCCGGGAGTAGATAGCGATTTCTTTAAAGAGTGGTTTGCTAAAAACACTGGTGACGCATTCAATTTCTTTGATGCGTTCACTGGTGGCTCATTTACCCAGATGTCAATCTTTGCATTGAACATCACGCCATACATTACATCATCCATTATCATGCAGCTTCTCACAATTGCTATTCCGGCTCTGGAGGAGATGCAGAGAGATGGAGAAGAGGGCAGAAAGAAAATTACTGCCATTACCCGTTATGTAACTGTTGGTCTTGCGTTGTTTGAGTCTGTGGCAATGGCAATCGGTTTTGGTCGCCAGGGTCTGATCCCGAACATGAACTTCTTTAAAGGCTTAACTGTAGTTGCTTGCCTCACAGCTGGTTCTGCCATGCTGATGTGGATCGGTGAGCGTATTACTGAGAAGGGTGTTGGAAATGGTATTTCCATTGTCTTGACCATTAACATCGTTTCCCGTGTTCCAAGTGACTTATCTCTTCTTTATGAGAACTTCATCAAAGGAAAAACAATTGCAAAAGGACTGCTTGCAGGGGTTATCATTGTTGCAATAATCGTTGTCATGGTGGTATTTGTACTGATCCTTAACGGTGCAGAGAGAAGAATTCCTGTTCAGTATTCCAGAAAAATGGTCGGCAGAAAGCTGATGGGTGGTCAGACTACCAATATACCGCTGAAAGTTAACACCGCTGGTGTTATTCCGGTTATCTTTGCTTCCTCAATTATGTCTTTCCCAGGCGTAATCGCACAGCTTGCAGGAAAAGCTAATGGAACCGGCATCGGCAGTGAGATTATTCGAGGATTATCATCCAATAACTGGTGTAATCCAAGTCAGCCACAGTATAGCTGGGGACTGCTTCTGTATATTGTACTTTGCGTATTCTTTGCATATTTCTACACTTCCATCACATTCAACCCGCTGGAAGTTGCAGACAATATCAAAAAGCAGGGTGGTTTCATTCCTGGTATCCGTCCAGGAAAACCAACGTCAGACTATTTGACTAAAATCTTAAATTATATTATATTTATAGGTGCAGTAGGCCTGATTATCGTTGCGGTTATTCCGTTCTTCTTCAATGGAGTATTCGGTGCAAACGTATCCTTCGGTGGTACTTCCATCATCATTATTGTTGGAGTTATCCTGGAGACTGTGAAACAGATTGAATCACAGATGCTTGTCCGCAATTACAAAGGCTTCCTGAACAACTAAAAGAATAAAGGTTGTGGTGCTTATATGCGTCACAGCCTTAATTCGTAGTATGAGAAAATGGAGGGCTTTTTATGAGAATTATCATGTTAGGTGCACCAGGTGCAGGAAAAGGAACCCAGGCTAAGAAAATTGCTGAGAAATATGGTATTCCCCATATCTCTACAGGCGATATTTTCCGTGCCAATATCAAAAATGGCACAGAACTTGGGAAAAAAGCAAAAACTTATATGGACCAGGGACTGCTTGTACCGGATGAACTTACCTGCGACCTTGTTGTGGACAGAATCCAGCAGCCGGATGCCAAGAACGGCTATGTTCTGGACGGTTTTCCAAGAACAATCCCACAGGCTGAATGCCTTACCGATGCTTTAAGCAAGCTGGGAAGCAAGATTGATTATGCTATTGATGTTGATGTTCCGGATGAGAATATCGTGAACCGTATGGGTGGAAGACGCGCATGCGTAAAATGTGGTGCAACCTACCACGTTGTATTTGCAGCTCCGAAGACAGAGGGGGTTTGCGATACATGCGGTGAGGATCTTGTGCTTCGTGACGATGACAAGCCGGAGACTGTACAGAAGCGTCTGAATGTATATCATGAGCAGACTCAGCCGCTTATCGACTACTATACTGGTCAGGGCGTACTGAAAACTGTAGATGGCACCAAGAACCTGGATGAGGTATTTGGTGATATTGTGAAGATCCTTGGCGAATAGAATAGAGGATAAGAAGTAATGTCAGTTTCAATAAAAACAGCACAAGAAATTGAACTTATGAGGGAATCCGGACATCTTCTGGAAAAAGTCCATGACGGGCTGATCCCTTATATTAAACCAGGAATGAGTACCAAGGAGATCGACCGTATCGGCGAAGATATGATCCGTTCCATGGGATGCATTCCCAATTTTCTGAATTATGGAGGCTTTCCTGGCTCCTTCTGCATCAGCCTGAATGATGAAGTGGTCCACGGAATTCCTTCGGAGGACAAAATTATCCAGGATGGTGATCTGGTAAAGATTGATGCAGGACTGATCTATAAAGGATATCATTCTGATGCGGCCCGTACTTATGCAGTCGGAGAAGTTTCCAAAGAAGCCAAGCAGCTTATGGATGTAACCAGGCAGTGCTTCTTTGAAGGAATAAAATTCGCGAAAGCAGGAAATCATCTCAATGATATTTCCAAGGCAATCGGAGCGTATGCGGCGAAATACCGTTATGGTATTGTACGAGATCTGGTGGGACATGGGATTGGTACTCATCTTCACGAAGATCCGCAGATTCCCAACTTCCCTCAGAAACGCAGGGGAGTGAAATTACTTCCAGGCATGACACTTGCCATAGAGCCCATGATCAATATGGGCAGAGCAGATGTATGCTGGCTGGATGACGAATGGACAGTGGTGACCATGGATGGTTCCCTTTCCGCACATTATGAGAACACCATACTGATTACAGATGGCGAACCGGAGATTCTGACACTCACAGAGTATTAATCATTATCATTAAGGCGATACAGGAGGTATAAAATGTCAAAAGTAGATGTACTTGAAGTAGAAGGCACTGTTTTAGAGAAGCTGCCAAACGCAATGTTTAAAGTGGAACTTGAAAACAAACATGTTGTACTTGCTCATATCAGCGGCAAGCTGCGCATGAACTTTATCCGTATTCTTCCAGGAGACAAAGTAACAATGGAGCTTTCCCCATATGATCTTTCCAAGGGAAGAATCATCTGGCGAGATAAGTAATTCAGATTCGTTAATAGCAAATTCGGATTAATGAATATAAAACTCCTGTGCCTGGGGAAAAATCTCCTATGGTACAGGAGTTTCTTCTATTATAGAAGAAACTGAACACAGAAAAAATATTTCAAACTTCAGGAAACTAAAAAAATTAGAAAAATGTAAAAAAAATTTAAAAAACTGCTTGCATTTTGTAGACCATAATGCTACAATACAATGCGGACGCGCTTGTACGTGTGTATAACTGCGCCCTAAACTGCAGATTTTAATGCTATATTTTACGGAAGGAGGATTTCCAGTGAAAGTAAGATCATCTGTAAAACCGATCTGCGAGAAATGCAAGGTCATTAAGAGAAAAGGTTCTATCAGAATTATCTGTGAGAATCCAAAGCACAAACAGCGTCAGGGTTGATTGATCCATTGTTTGTGAATGCGGCTGCAGGTGAAACACCCGGATGGGTTGTATCATCTGACATATAATGAACTAAGCATGTATTGCCTAATACCGGAGGCAACGTTGGCCCGTTGGCCGCAAATTTCGGAAAGGCTGCGAATCGCCAAAAGCAGCTGGGTGTTATACCGAGGCACCCCAATTAGGAACTAAGAATTAAGAAAGAGTGCGTATGGATGCATCCCATTTCACCTTGTATCTGATACAAGTGATGTACGAAGACGCAGAACTTTCAGTAAAGAAAATGGAGGAAACAGTACATGGCTCGTATAGCTGGTGTAGACTTACCAAGAGAGAAAAGAATCGAAATCGGTCTTACCTATATTTATGGTATCGGAAGACCAAGTGCAGACAAAATCCTTGCTCAGGCAAATGTAAATTCTGACACACGTGTCAGAGACCTGACTGATGATGAAGTTAAAAGACTTCAGGCTGTCATTGATGAGACAATGATGGTAGAAGGTGATCTTCGTAGAGAAATCGCCCTGAACATTAAGAGACTGCAGGAAATCGGATGCTACAGAGGAATCCGTCATCGTAAAGGACTTCCGGTTCGTGGTCAGAAGACCAAGACCAATGCTAGAACACGCAAGGGTCCGAAGAGAACAGTAGCAAATAAGAAGAAATAATTCAGTATCCTAACTATAAATTTTGATTGATTAAGGAAAGCGTAGGTTAGTTTTAAAATGGCAAAAACAACTAAAAAAACGACAACAAAACGTCGTGTCAAGAAAAACGTTGAACACGGACAGGCACATATCCAGTCTTCTTTTAACAACACAATTGTTACTCTGACTGACAACGAAGGAAACGCTCTTTCATGGGCAAGTGCCGGCGGTCTGGGATTTAGAGGTTCAAGGAAATCTACTCCTTATGCAGCACAGATGGCAGCTGAGACTGCAACAAAGGCTGCTTTAATTCATGGATTAAAAACAGTAGACGTAATGGTTAAAGGACCAGGATCAGGTCGTGAGGCTGCTATCCGTGCCCTTCAGGCATGCGGTCTTGAAGTAACAAGTATCCGTGACGTAACTCCGGTTCCGCACAACGGATGCCGTCCACCAAAACGTAGAAGAGTCTAATTGAATTAGGAGGTAAGCCAAGATGGCAGTAGATAGAACACCGGTCCTGAAAAGATGTAGATCCCTTGGAATGGATCCAATTTATTTAGGAATTGATAAAAAATCCACAAGACAGTTAAAACGTGCAAACCGTAAAGTATCTGAGTACGGTCTTCAGTTAAAAGAAAAACAGAAAGCAAAATTCATTTATGGCGTTCTGGAGAAACCTTTCCGTAACTACTACAAGAAAGCCGACAGAATGAAAGGTCAGACTGGTGAGAACCTGATGATCATGCTTGAGACAAGACTTGACAATGTTCTTTTCCGTATGGGATTTGCAAGAACAAGAAAAGAAGCTCGTCAGATCGTTGACCACAAGCACGTTCTTGTAAACGGAAAATGCGTTAACATTCCTTCTTATCTCGTAAAAGCTGGCGACAGCATCGAGATCAAAGAGAAATGCAAAGGTTCTGAGAGATACAAAGGAATCCTTGAGGTAACAGGCGGAAGACTTGTTCCGAACTGGCTTGAGGCTGACCAGGAGAATCTTAAGGGCGTTGTAAAAGAGCTTCCTACAAGAGAAGAAATTGACGTTCCTGTAAACGAGATGCTTATCGTCGAGTTGTACTCCAAATAATGAGCCCTGATAATACCCTCAATTGCATACAACCCAGAAGGAGGGAAATTTATAGTGTTTGATTTTAATAAACCAAAAATCGAAATTACCGAGATATCTGAAGATAAAAAATTTGGAAGATTCGTTGTAGAACCTCTTGAAAGAGGTTACGGTACTACACTTGGCAATTCTCTTAGAAGAATTATGCTGTCCTCCCTGCCGGGAGCTGCAGTAAGTCAGGTTAAGATCGATGGTGTTCTTCATGAATTCAGCTCCATCCCTGGAGTAAAAGAAGACGTGACAGAGATCATCATGAATCTTAAGAGTCTTGCAATTAAGAATAACAGTGCTGACAATGAGCCGAAGACCGCATACATTGAGTGTGAGGGCAAAGGTGTTGTGACAGCTGCTGATATTCAGGCAGATCAGGATATCGAGATCATGAATCCGGATCAGGTAATCGCTACCTTAAACGGTGGTAAGGATTGCAGACTTGCAATGGAACTTACCATTACAAAAGGCCGCGGATATGTGAGTGCGGATAAGGGCAAATCAGATGACATGCCAATCGGTGTAATTGCAGTTGATGCAATCTACAGCCCGGTTGAGAGAGTCAATATGGTTGTGCAGAATACACGTGTGGGTCAGGTTACAGACTTTGATAAACTGACACTTGATGTATACACAAATGGCACGCTGGATCCTGATGAGGCAGTAAGCCTTGCAGCAAAGGTATTAAGCGAGCATTTAAGCCTTTTCATTGACCTTTCCGAGAATGCAAAGACCGCTGAGGTTATGATCGAGAAAGAAGACAATGAGAAAGAGAAAGTTCTTGAAATGAGCATTGATGAGCTTGAGCTTTCAGTTCGTTCTTACAACTGTCTGAAGAGAGCAGGCATCAATACTGTTGAGGAGCTTTGCAATAAGACTTCTGACGACATGATGAAAGTACGTAACCTTGGACGTAAGTCTTTAGAGGAAGTACTTGCCAAGTTGAAAGAGCTGGGCTTACAGCTTCAGCCAACAGAAGAGTAAGATAACCATAAAGGTATCGCGTAAGATTATTACAGTGGGGATTTGCTAAGCAGCAGCCCAGTAAGACCGAACAAGCGTGGACTGCTGTCCCACAGATGGAGGAAAATTAAATGGCAAAATATAGAAAATTAAGCAGAACAGCTGACCAGAGAAAAGCTCTGTTAAGAAACCAGGTTACAAATCTGTTATACAATGGAAAAATTGTTACAACAGAAGCTAAAGCTAAAGAGATCCGTAAGATCGCTGAAGGCCTTGTAGCTATGGCTGTTCGCGAGAAAGACAACTTTGAGACTGTTACTGTAACAGCTAAAGTTGCAAGAAAAGACGCTGAAGGCAAGAGAGTGAAAGAAGTTGTAGACGGTAAGAAGAAAACTGTTTACGATGAAGTTGAGAAGCAGATCACAAAAGATGCTCCATCCAGACTTCACGCTCGTCGTCAGATGATGAAAGTGTTCTACCCGGTTAAAGAAGTTCCGGCTAAGGGCGCTGGCAAGAAGAAAAACACCAAAGATGTAGATATGGTTAAGAAGATGTTCGAGGAAATCGCACCAAAATACGCTAACCGTAACGGTGGATACACCAGAATCGTTAAGATTGGACAGCGTAAAGGTGATGGCGCTATGGAAGTGCTCATCGAGCTGGTTTAATCCGAAACAGAATTACTGATCATAAGAAAAGAGATATTTACGTTTCGTAGATATCTCTTTTTTCTTAATTTAGGGATACCAATGTGAGAAAGTTACTTTTATTAATAGAAATTTGTTTGTTAGCCTGGCTTTTGACAGGCTCCGCCCGGTACGAAGCGAAAAAAGAAATTCCAGTGAATACACCGGAATTTGACTGGGAAAATTACAATATTATAACGCATGCTCTGGGTGGGATTGACGGTCTCACATACTTAAATTCCAGAGAAAGCTTTATCAATTATTATGATAAAGGCTGCCGCCTGTTTGAGGTGGATCTGACGCAGACCAGTGATGGAGTATGGGTGTGTCGCCATAACTGGAAAGAGTCTCTTGGACAATGGAAAGGAGAAGAACGAAAAGTTCTATCCTCAGAAGAATTTTTAAATACGCCTATATATGGGAAATACACCCCTATGACCTTTGAAGACCTTCTGAAACTGCTGGACGAATATCCGGATGCATTTGTAATGATAGATTCCAAACAATATTCTGTCCGCAATTACCAGCGTACTCTTGAGGATTATGCACAGTACAGGGAAATCTCTATAAAAGCTGGCATCGAGCATACGCTTAAACAGATCATCCCGGAAATATACAATTCAGCCATGTATCCTGGAACAGCACTTTTGTATAAATTTCCTGCATATATCTATTCTCTGTGGCAGGAATATACCACAGAAGAATTGAACGATATTGCAGAATTCTGTCAAACCAATAAAATCATGGCTGTAACCATTTATCGTGACTACTGGTCCGAAGAAGTGCAGAAAATTTTTGACGAACGGGACATTTTGGTATATATTTATACCATAAATGACAAAGAGGAAGCCAGAAGATATCTGGCGAATGGGGCGCAAGGTGTCTGTACAGATGTACTGATCACAGATAACCTGAATTAAGCTGCACTGTCTAATTATATAACATACGAAAATAATACTTGAAAAGGACTGCCATTCATTGGCTCATTCATAATTGCTTTTTGAGCTTTACCCTGTGAATAGTAGTGAAAAAGGATTAAATACACATGAAAATCAGAACAATGGCTGCTGTTTTTGCAGCGAAATCTGCAGGCTTTATATGCAGGAAAATGGGACGCCAGGGAGTGACCTGGGCGGGCAAGATCGCATTAAAGATCAATCCTGACATCCTGGAAGATCTTTCTTCTCAGGTGCGAAAGAAAATATTTGTGACCTGTGGAACCAACGGTAAGACAACCACCAACAACATGCTCTGCGCTGCCCTTGAAAATGAAGGGCAGAAAGTAGTCTGCAATCACACCGGTTCTAACATGTTAAACGGCGTTGTAGCAGCTTTTGTGCTGGCTGCCGGACCTACAGGCAGGCTGGATGCAGATTACGCCTGCATTGAGGTAGACGAGGCTTCTACCCGCCATGTATTTCCAGGCCTGAAGCCGGACTACATGCTTCTGACTAATTTGTTCCGCGACCAGCTGGACCGCTACGGTGAAATTGATATTACCATGAACATTCTGGAAGAGATGATCCGCACAGTACCGAAAATGCAGGTAATCGTAAATGCGGATGATGCGCTTTCGGCGTATCTTGCTATGGACAGCGGCAATCCGTACATCACATATGGAATCAGTAAGCCTGTCCAGAAGAGCGCGGCAAACGAGATACGGGAAGGACGTTTTTGTAAAAAGTGTGGTGCCAGGCTGGAATACAGTTTTTACCACTATAGTCAGCTGGGGGATTACAAGTGCCCATCCTGTGGCTTTGCAAGACCGGAAATCAAATATGATGCCCATGATGTAAAGGTTGGTGATCAACTGTCCTTTCAGGTGGAGGATAAGCACCTTACAGCCAATTACAAAGGCTTTTATAATGTATATAATATTCTGGCTGCTTATGCCGGGCTGCGTACAGCTGGATTTTCCGGAGAGCATTTCCAGAATATGCTTCAGAAATTTAATCCGGAAAATGGTCGTATGGAACAGTTCCGTATTAAAGGCACTGGTGTTATGCTGAACCTTGCAAAGAATCCTGCCGGTTTTAACCAGAATATTTCCGCAGTTATGCAGGATAAAACACAGAAAGATATTATTATCACCATCAACGACAATGCACAGGATGGAACAGATATTTCCTGGCTCTGGGATGTGGATTTTGACCTTCTGGGCGATGCAAGCATTCATTCCATTACAGTCAGCGGTATCCGCTGCCAGGATATGCGCCTCCGGATGAAATATGTGGACATTCCGGTTATGCTTGAGGAAAATGTGGAAACAGCGATCCGAAAAAGGATTGAAGACGGCGTAGGCAATCTCTACGTTCTGGTAAACTACACTGCATTATTCAGCACTCATAATATTCTTAAGAAAATGGAGGGAGAAAAGGAATGAAACTGACAATCGGACATTTATATCCTGATCTCCTGAACCTGTATGGAGACAGAGGAAATATCCAGTGCCTTATGAGACGCTGCCAGTGGCGTGGAATTGAGGCAGAGACCATTGCTTTTGAACTGGGTGACAAGATTGATTTTTCCAGACTGGATATTGTGCTACTGGGCGGTGGTTCCGACAGGGAGCAGATGCTGGTTTGTGAGAAACTGAAGGAAATTCAGCCGGATTTTAAGAAATATGTGGAAGATGGAGGCGTAGTTATCGCTATCTGCGGTGGTTACCAGCTTCTTGGAAAATATTATAAGACAGATCAGGGAACCATTACAGGGCTTGACCTGGTAGATCTTTACACCGAACAGGGAGAGGGACGTCTGATCAGCAATATTGTGCTGAAAAGCGACCTTTTTGATATGCCTGTGGTTGGATTTGAGAACCATGGAGGAAGAACCTGTATTAATAACTGCAAGCCTCTGGGAAAAGTACTCTATGGATCTGGAAATGATGGAAAAACAGGCTATGAGGGTGTGGTTTACAAGAATTTGATCGGAACGTACCTTCACGGTCCGCTTCTTCCCAAGAACCCGCAGCTGGCAGACTGGCTGATCGCACATGCTCTTGAGCAGAAATATGGAAAGGAAGTCCAGCTTGCGCCGCTGGATGATACAGAAGAGAAGGCAGCAAATGATTACGTATATCATCGCTTTGTAAAAGAGAACTGATACAAACAAGCTCCAAAGCCTGTTTGAAAATCATTCCTGCCTTGCAGAAAGCCTTTTTTCAAACACGCTCTGGGATATGTACAGATAAAAATAAGGGGAACGATATGGCAAAAGGAATCAATCAAAAAGGGAAAATCCTTTATCTTGAAAAAATATTGAGAGAGACCAGTGAAACACATCCGTGCACTATGCAGGAAATTATCGGAAGACTTCAGGAAAACGGAGTCAGTGCTGAGCGAAAAAGTATTTATGACGATATGGAAGTGCTGAGAAGCTTTGGCATGGACATTAAGTTTAAAAGAGGAAAGTATACCGGATATTATGTTGCCGGAGAAGCTGCCGCAGAGAGCGTAAATACATCCACTACAGAAATGAATGGTGCAAATCCGGAAGACTCTGCAAAAAACAGTGCTGGAGCAGAGAATGAAGGCAGTGCATTTTCCAATGAGGCTCACAAAAAAGCGAAAAATTCCTGGCTGCTTCCACCGTCAGATTCTGAGGAGGATAAACCGGTGAAGCTTCTTTGCAGAAATAAGAAAAAGAAAGAAGTCATGGCAGCACTTGGAAATTATGCCCAGTACAAGGAGAAAGAAGAGGATACTTTCGTTGCTGCAGTGCAGGTGGATGAGACCTCTGAGTTTTACGGATGGCTTACAGGCATGGGGAAAGATGTAATCCTTATGAAGCCTAAGAAGTCAGTTCAGGCTTACCGTGATTATCTGAAGGGAATCCTGAAAGAATATAAGTAAGAATACTATTTGAAAAAGCTTGAAAATAGAGAATGATATGAAGTTACATAGAAAGGAATTTTTATGAAAAAGCAAATTGCAGGACTTCTTACCGGACTTCTGGTGTGCAGTGCTTTTCTCACAGGCTGTGGTAAAAATGAAGCCACCGAGGCTGTAAAAGAGAGCGTTGAGGACGAAAATGAGGGCACTGGAGACACGAAGGACGCTGACAGCAAAAAGGATACGAATAGAAAGTCCGATAAACAGGACAGTGATAAAAGTGATGAAAATTCAGAAGAAAGTGAGACAACTGAAGCCCCGGAGGAAAATCTTGATAAGGTGGGGGTTCTGCTTCCGGAAGAGGGAGAGGATATCAACAGCAGTCTGGAGCGTACAGAACTGAAATCACGTCTGGAAGAGGCAGGTTATGAAGCTGCTATGTATTTTGCCGGGGACGATTCTGACACCCAGGCAGAACAGATCAGGGAGCTTCTTCAGGATGAGAAACTGAAAGCACTGGTAATTTCACCTGTTGATCCATATGGTCTTACAGATGTACTGGAAGAGGCTTCTGAGCTCTCAATTCCGGTGATTGACTATGACAATCTGATCATGGATACGCCCAACGTGAAATATTTTGTCACTTTTAATATGCGTGCAATTGGAAAAGAGATTGCCAAAAATATTGTAGAGAAAGAAGAACTGGATAAAGTCCGGGAAGACAGAGGTGCCCGTACCATAGAGTTTCTTATGGGCTCTCCGGATGATGACGCCTCGTTATTCCTGTTTAACGGAATAATGGAGGTTCTGCAGGAGTATATTGACGATGGTACCCTGATTTGCCGTTCCGGCCGTGTGACTTTTGATGAAACCAGCATTATGGATCAGAATACAGATACTGCGAAGAAGCAGCTGAAATCTGAGATAGACGAATTTTATTCTCTGGAGAAAACTCCGGATATTATCTGCACTGCTTCTGATGATTTTGCTCTGGCAGCTCTGGAGCTTCTGGAAAAAGAGCAGCTCCAGCCTGGTGATGAGAACTGGCCTCTGATCACAGGTGTAAATGCAGATGCAGATGCTGTTAAAAGTGTGGCAGAAGAAAAAATCGGTTTTACAGTCATGATGGATCGCCGGGATCTGGCAGAAGCACTGACGAAGCTGGTGGAAACCTACCTGAATGGGGATGACGTTGATATCAATAATTATTCCCAGTATGATAATGGTGTGAAGATCATTGGAACGGTTACCTGTGATGGAAAGCTGATCGATAAGGATAATTATCAGATTCTTGTGGATAATGGATTCTATCTGGCAGAAATGATCGCGCCGGAAGCCTCTCCTATGCCTGTTCCCGAGGAAGTAAGTCCGACACCGGAAGTGACAGTGACGCCGGAGGCGAGTCTTACACCGGAAGGTGGTGAGCCTGAGAAAAAGAGCCAGGTAATTCCAAAGGATGAGCCTGAAGTGAGCACAGAAGAAGTTCCGGCTGTAAAGGATGGAGAAAACCAGGAGAGCAATAGCAAGCTGCAGAGTAGTGGAAAAGCATAAAACGGAAGTAAAATGAAAATACGTAAGTAAAATGAAAATACCAGTAATCGTTTGGTGATTACTGGTATTTTTGCTCCTAAAAATTAATCGCGGAAGGTTAGGGAATCATCTGTCATGGAATCAATGATAGCCAGAGATTCCAGACGGACACCCATATCACGGATCTGTTGTCCGCCGTGCTGGAAGCCCTTCTCAATTACGATTCCGGCACCTTCAAGAGTAGCTCCGGATTTCTTTACAATATCGATCAGTCCGAGAAGAGCACAGCCATTTGCAAGGAAATCATCAATAAGAAGTACGTGATCCTCCGGACTAAGGAACTTCTTGGAAATAATAACATCATAAACTTTCTTATGGGTAAAGGATTCAATCTTGGTGCAGTACATCTCGCCGTCCAGGTTTACACTCTGGGATTTCTTGGCAAATACTACAGGAACATGAAAATACTGTGCTGCAATACAGGCAATGCCAATACCGGAAGCTTCAATAGTGAGGATCTTGGTGATGGGGCAGTCTGAGAAACGCGCCTT
Source organism: Ruminococcus sp. RTP21484sp1_RTP21281st1_A8_RTP21281_210402 (assembly GCF_040914025.1). Taxonomy (NCBI): domain Bacteria; kingdom Bacillati; phylum Bacillota; class Clostridia; order Eubacteriales; family Oscillospiraceae; genus Ruminococcus; species Ruminococcus sp. RTP21484sp1_RTP21281st1_A8_RTP21281_210402. The sequence goes on along the minus strand of NZ_JBCPGE010000026.1, from coordinate 14,478 downwards.
AAACTCCTTACCAATCTCATTGATCAGGTCAATGTCCATCTGGTGGTTCAGGAAACTGTCTACCTTTAATATATTGCCTGGTTTCACAACGCCATCTTTCAGAATACGTTCTTTTAAAAGCTGCATGGCTATATCTCCTTTTCGCTTCATGTCGTTTCGATTTTAGTATTTCTATGATACGACATTCTCTGAAGAAGTTCAATTATTTTTGACAAAAAAGTACAAAATATCTATAATGAAATTAATTTATGGAAAAAGGATTAGCTTTATTGTGAAAAACATCTGCAGTCAGCCGGATAAACAGTAATGCAAATGCGGGAGATGACAAAGGAGCAGATAGTTTTACAAAAAAGAGCAGGTGAGAATATGAAAGAGTATGAAGTAATCTGGGAAATTTTCAACAAATGCCCCAGGAATCAGATGCGGGATGTGTTTGTAGATGAGGTGGAGATAGAAGACCCGGAAGAATATGTAAAGAATAAATTTAAGGGAAAAGAAGTAACCTATGAGAAGACGGTTCTGGAAGATGGCACCATCATATTTGACATCCAGACCTCCCAGATCAAACAGAGATGTTCCTTTACGGAAATATAAGCTGCAGGTCACGAAGCGGATTTTAAGCTACTGCTTACAACAACGACCTTAGAGCATGTTTGAAAAAGACTTTCCGCAAGATGTGCGTCACAATTTGTGGGAGATTTTGTCCGGATGAGGGCGCCGTAGCGGGCTACGGCAACCGAATTCAGACAAAATATACCGCAAAGTGGGGCGTGCAGATTGCGGGAATGATTTTTCAAACAGGCTCTAAGGCATATTTTTTAATACAATCATCAGAAATAGTGCATATTTAAGGGAAGTATGTTATAATAAACGGACGTGCTTCAAAAGAATTACACCAGTCAGAAACCATCCACAGAACACTGTTGGATATGCGAAATGGTTGGCAAATACAGGAGGATGACATGATAGAAGAACATTTAGAGAACCACCTGCATGAAGGCGAGGAAGAGCATATGCATACCCATGTTCTGGAAGATGGCACCACTGTCATGCATTCCCATGGAGAACACGGACATCACCACAGTCATGCACAGACCAAGGCTGTACTGAACCGGCTTTCCCGTGCAATCGGGCACCTGGAATCCATCAAACGTATGGTGGAAGACGGCCGGGACTGCAGCGAAGTGCTGATCCAGCTTTCCGCAGTGAAATCTGCTATTAATAATACAGGCAAGATTATTTTACAGGATCACATTGAACACTGTATTGTGGATGCGGTAGAGCATGGAGACAAGGACGCCATCAAGGAACTGGAACGTGCAATTGACAGGTTTATGAAATAAATAAGGAAAAAGGAGATAGATAAAAATGGCAAAAGAATGTGACAGCAAGACTTGCGACAAATCAAGCTGTGAAGGCTGTGCCAGCAAGAAAAATCCGCAGAGCATGCAGGCTGCAATGAATGCAATGTCCAATGTAAAGCATGTGATCGGTATTGTAAGTGGTAAAGGCGGCGTTGGAAAATCCTTCGTGACAGCATCTCTTGCAAACAGAATGGCAAAGAAAGGCTATAAAGTAGGAATCCTTGACGCAGACATTACCGGACCATCCATCCCGAAAATGTATGGCCTGAAAGGCGCTGCCCAGGCAAACGACAGCGGTATTTTCCCTATGGAGACCAAAAACGGAATCAAGGTTATGTCCATTAACCTGCTTCTTCCAACTGAGGACACTCCGGTAATCTGGCGGGGACCGATCCTTGGCAACATGGTAAAACAGTTCTGGACAGATGTTATCTGGGGTGATGTAGATTACCTGTTCGTAGATATGCCACCAGGAACAGGAGACGTTCCGCTGACTGTATTCCAGTCCCTTCCGATTCAGGGAATCGTGATCGTAACCTCTCCACAGGATCTTGTAAGCATGATCGTGAAGAAGGCATACAATATGGCTGGAATGATGAAGGTGCCGGTTCTGGGCCTTGTAGAGAACTACAGCTATGTGAAATGTCCAGACTGCGGCAAAGAACTGAAAGTATTTGGCGAAAGCCACATTGACGAGATTGCCGCATCCCTGAATGTTCCGGTTCTTGGCAAAATGCCAATCGACCCGGCCTATGCAGCCAAGGTTGACGAGGGCGCCTTTGATGAGATCGATAATCCGTATATTGAAGCAGCAGATGGAGTTCTGCCACAGTAAGAGGCTGGGAGCACTATAGAAAAACACACAAATTGTGGCGAACATTTTGCAAAAAAAGATTCTGTGTAAAAACAAGATTGTAACATCCTGTTTTTACCAGAATCTTTTTCTTTTCTTTATTTCTTACTGCGGTAAGCCTCTGCTTCCCAATGGGTAATGAAATAAGTGATCTCATCTGTCATCTGAAGCGGACCGCCGAAGCTTTCTGCATAGACAGCAAGCTTGATGGCATCCTTAGCAAGAAGCTGAGCCTTGGCAGCTTTCCCCTTGTCATCTTCCATAATAAATGCACCAACGCCCTGAACCAGGATCAGTCTTGGTTCTTTATCATTTTCAGCCATAAATGCATCCAGTGCTTCTTTTGCCTGATCAATGTTTTCAACAAATAACGGATATGGACCGCAATATACAATGTGATCAGGGGTGAATGGTTTCAGAAGCGGTGCGGCAGCTTCTTTATTTTTTACAAAATTATCTGCTTCAGCAGCCGGTACAACCTCTACAGCATGTCCGAGCAGCTGGGAAAGCTTCTGTGCAGCAGCCTCTTTTTCAGGGGTAACAGCATCACTGACGTCAGCTGTTCGTTTTACCTGTTTTTCAAGGGTGGAGATCACGCCATCAAATAAAACACCAATCTCTTCTACGGTATTTGCAGCTACGAAAATACCGTGATTCTGAAGCAGAAGAACCTGAACATCTTTTCCAAATTCTTCTTTATAAGCGTTCATTTTCTCATAACAGATACGTGCAAGAGTGTATCCTGGTTTACAGATGTCGATCCAGAGAACCTCTTTTCCAAGAAGCTGCTCGGAAAGTGCCTTTGCGCCATTGCCGCAGGTCAGACCGTTTACAAGAGTAGGATGAACATGCAGTACATAGGTATATGCAAATAAATTGTGGAGTAATGCTTCCACGCTTGGACGCTTGGTCTTATCTGCATCTGTTACTGCCGCCATTACATCTGCAAGATAGGCAGCTTCACGCTCTGTGTCATTTCCCGGATACTCTGTTTTCATGATCTCATTGAGACGGGCGCGGCTCATCTCAACGAATTCCTCTGCCTTAATGGTGGCAAGCTGTGTACCGGAGCCCTTTACATACAGTGTGGTTTCATCTTTGACAGAAGTATTTCCACCGCCTGCAAGAACGTAAGCAGGATTGCTTCCGTAAGTGTTTGACATTTTTACCAAAGTTGAAAGATCCATAAAATTTAATACCTCCCATTGTTTTTTTCATACATCTACATTGTACATGATATGGTAATATTTAGCTATCAAAATATGCTAAAAAGAAGTAGTTTTTGTGCTTTTTGATGAAAAATAGTCAAAAAACTTCTGGGCAGCCTGGGATAAGGGAAGGCTTTCGTGATATACAAGGGCCAATTGTCTGGGCGGAAGCTGCTGCTTCAGGCTGACCTCTATCAGAGAGGTTTCCTGTCCCCGTAAAGAAGCCAGCATGTAATCCGGAACACAGGCAATTCCAAGACCAATGCGTGCCAGATCAATAAGCAGATCATTGCTGTTAAGCTCAACCTCCGGAATCAGATTCTGTCTGTGGGATGCAAAAAACTGATGAAGATATTCACTTGTTGTGCTTTTGGACGAAAGGGTGAGAAGAGGATATTCCATCAGCTTCTTTATTTCCAGGGCTTTTCCTTCAAGTGGAAAGAAGTCCGGATTGGCAACAAAAATATCCCGAAATTCTTTTACCATCTGTACTTTTGTGTGTGCGGTAAGCCGGGAATTGGGAAGATTGCTTACGATCAGGTCCACCTGACGGTTTTCCAGAAGCTCCACGCAGCCCATGGAGGTGCTGTTTGTGACCTTGATCCGCACTCCGGGATAATCCTGATGAAAGCGCTTCAGGTAGTCAATCAGAAAGTACCGGCAGATGGTATCGCTTGCCCCTATCCGAAGCTGCCCCTGAAGTCTGTCTTCCTCAAGAAGCTGTGCCTCTCCCTGGGAAAGCATTTCCAGGGCCGGTTTGACATGCTGGAAAAGTATTTCTCCCTCAGGGGTAAGGGAAACCTTCTTGGTGCTTCGGAAAAACAGTTCCCGTCCCAGCTTTTTTTCCAGAGCCTTGATTCCCTGGCTTACTGCAGACTGGGAAATGAACAGCTGGCGGGAGGCTTCAGAGAAGCTTAAGGTGGTGGCAACGTAGTAAAAGCATTTGTATAATTCAAGATTGATATCCATATATAAATCCTCCAAAATCAAACTCGTTACTGTCCACTCCGTGACCAGTAACACGCTTCGCGATGCACAGAAAGACGAACCTTCTTGTGACAAGCACAAGAAGTAGCTCTGCTATGACTGATGTGCCTTGTTTATTTACATATAGAAGTAATAGTAATAAAAAATATAAGATATATTAATTTTACTTATGACAAAACCTATGATACTATAATAAACGAAAATGTGCAAGAATGGCTGCAGTTTTGCGCAGTCATCCAATTTTTTCAAAATGAAAAAGCACACCACACTATGATTTCACATTCACGAAAGGAGTTTTCCAATGAGTAACGTAAGACGAGTATACGTAGAAAAGAAACCATCCTTTGCCGTAAAAGCCAAAGAACTGAAGCATGAGATCAGCTCTTATCTGGGCATTAAGACTGTAACAAACGTGCGGGAACTGATCCGCTATGACGTAGAGAATATTTCTGATGATGTATTTGAAAAAGCATGCCATACCGTATTTGCCGAGCCTCCGGTAGATGACCTTTATCTGGAGAAATTCGAGGCAGCAGATGGCGCACATGTTTTTTCTGTAGAATTCCTTCCTGGACAGTTTGACCAGAGAGCCGATTCCGCTGTACAGTGCGTGCAGTTCCTGGACGAAAATGCACAGCCAATCATCCGTTCAGCAACTACTTATGTGATCGAAGGTGACATTACAGAGGAAGAATTCGAGGCAATCAGGAATCACTGCATTAACCCTGTAGATTCCCGTGAAACAGGCCTTCAGAAGCCGGAAACACTGGTTACAGAGTTCAAAGACCCGGAAGATGTTAAGATCTTCGATGGCTTCCGCGATATGGAAGAAGCACCATTAAAGGAGCTTTACAGCTCCTTGAACCTTGCTATGACATTCAAGGATTTCCTTCATATCCAGAACTATTTTAAGAACGAGGAGAAGCGTGATCCATCCATGACCGAGATCCGTGTTCTGGATACTTACTGGTCTGACCATTGTCGTCATACCACATTCTCCACTGAGCTTACACAGGTGAAATTCGACGAGGGTGATTATAAAACTCCTATCGTTGATACCTATAACAGATATCTTTCCGACAGAGAAGTCCTTTATAAGGGACGGGACGACAAATTCGTCTGCCTGATGGATCTTGCTCTTATGGCTATGAAGAAACTGAAATCCGAAGGCAAGCTTCAGGATCAGGAAGAGTCCGACGAGATCAATGCCTGCAGTATTGTAGTGCCGGTTGATGTAAATGGAAAAGAAGAGGAATGGCTGATCAACTTCAAGAATGAGACACATAACCATCCGACAGAAATCGAGCCATTTGGTGGTGCAGCTACCTGCCTTGGCGGTGCAATCCGTGACCCGCTTTCCGGACGTACTTATGTATATCAGGCAATGCGTGTAACAGGAGCAGCAGATCCTACTGTTTCCGTAAAAGAGACTTTGAAAGGCAAGCTTCCGCAGAAGAAACTGGTTCGTGGCGCAGCTCACGGCTACAGCTCCTACGGTAACCAGATCGGTCTTGCTACCGGCTATGTAAAAGAAATCTATCATCCGAACTACGTTGCAAAACGTATGGAGATCGGTGCAGTTATGGGTGCGGCTCCAAGACGTGCAGTTATCCGTGAGAATTCTGATCCGGGAGATATCATCATCCTTCTTGGAGGACGTACCGGACGTGACGGTATCGGTGGTGCTACCGGTTCCTCCAAAGTACATACAGAGGCTTCTATCGAGGTCTGCGGCGCTGAGGTACAGAAAGGAAATGCACCTACAGAGCGTAAGATCCAGCGTATGTTCCGTCGTGAGGAAGTCAGCTATATTATTAAGAAATGCAACGACTTCGGTGCAGGCGGTGTATCCGTAGCAATCGGAGAGCTGGCACCTGGTCTTCAGATCGACCTGGACAAAGTTCCAAAAAAATATGCAGGTCTTGATGGTACTGAGATCGCAATTTCCGAGTCCCAGGAGCGTATGGCAGTTGTTGTTGCTCCGGAAGACGTAGAGAAATTCCTTGGTTTTGCAAACGAAGAGAACCTGGAAGCAGTTCCGGTTGCAGTTGTAACAAAAGAGCCAAGACTGGTGCTTTCCTGGAGAGGAAAAGAGGTTGTAAATATTTCCCGTGCATTCCTTGATACCAACGGTGCACATCAGGAGACAACTGTAGAAGTTGAAATTCCGAATAAAGAGGGCAACCTTTTTGAAGAGCGTCCGGACGTAGCGGATGTAAGAGAAAAATGGCTCTCCACACTGGCAGACTTAAATGTATGCTCCCAGAAGGGGCTTGTAGAGATGTTTGACAGCTCCATTGGTGCAGGAAGCGTTCTTATGCCTTATGGCGGTAAAAATCAGCTTACAGAGACTCAGGCAATGGTTGCAAAGGTACCTGTACAGAATGGAACAACTAATACTGTAACTATGATGAGCTATGGCTTTGATCCATACTTATCCTCCTGGAGCCCATATCACGGAGCTGCTTATGCAGTGACAGAATCTGTTGCAAGAATCGTGGCAGCAGGTGGTGATTATAAGAAGATCCGTTTCACCTTCCAGGAATACTTCCGCCGTATGACAGAGGATCCAAAGAGATGGAGCCAGCCATTTGCAGCACTTCTTGGTGCTTATGCAGCACAGATGGGCTTCGGTCTTCCGTCTATCGGTGGTAAGGACAGTATGTCCGGAACCTTCAATGACATTGATGTTCCGCCAACACTGGTTTCCTTTGCAGTGGATGTTGCCAAGCTTCAGGATGTGATTACACCAGAGCTGAAAAAGGCTGGAAACAAACTGGTATGGCTTCGCGCTCCGAAAGATCAGTACGATTTACCGGACTATGCGGCAATTATGGATCAGTACGAGAAATTACACAATGACATGCAGGCAGGCAAAGTGGTTTCCGCTTATGCACTTGACCGTCACGGCATTGCTGCAGCTGTCAGCAAGATGGCATTTGGAAATGCAATGGGCGTGAAGATTGAGCATAACCTGGATCCAAGAGACTTCTTTGCACCAGGCTTCGGTGATCTGGTTCTGGAGGTTCCGGCTGAAAAGGTTGGTCAGCTTTCCATCACATACACCGTGATCGGTGAAGTAACAGCTGATGGCAAATTCTCCTACGGAAATGCTGAGATTACACTGGATGAGGCTTACAAGGCATGGACAGGTACTCTGGAGAAGGTCTTTAAGACAACCTCTGGTGAAGAAAACGATGGACCAGTTGCTATGGCTGTAAAGACAGCAGATCCGGAAGCAACCTATGAGAATGGTATTTATAATACAAAGAATATTTATGTCTGCAAGCATAAAGTAGCAAAACCTCGCGTATTCATTCCTGTATTCCCAGGAACAAACTGTGAGTACGACAGTACAAAGGCATTCGAGAGAGCCGGAGCTGAGGTAGACGTTAAGGTATTTAAGAACTTAAGTGCAGAGGATATCCGTGATTCTGTGGAAATATTTGAGAAATCCATTGATCAGGCACAGATGATCATGTTCCCAGGCGGCTTCTCCGCTGGTGATGAGCCAGACGGTTCTGCGAAATTCTTTGCAACTGCCTTCCAGAATGCAAAGATCAAAGAGGCAGTTATGAAGCTGTTAAATGAGAGAGATGGTCTTGCACTTGGTATCTGTAACGGATTCCAGGCGCTGATCAAGCTGGGACTTGTTCCATACGGCGAGATCTGCGGACAGAAAGAGGATTCTCCTACACTGACCTATAACACCATCGGACGTCATATTTCTAAGATGGTTTACACAAAGGTTGTAAGCAACAAGTCTCCATGGCTGCAGAAAGCGGCTCTTGGCGGTGTATACTGCAACCCGGCTTCCCACGGTGAGGGACGCTTCGTAGCAAACGATGAATGGCTTACCAAGCTTCTTGCAAACGGTCAGGTAGCTACCCAGTATGTAAATCCAAACGGAGAGCTGGATCAGTCCGAAGAATCCAACATCAATGGTTCTACATACAACATTGAGGGTATCACAAGCCCGGATGGACGTGTCCTTGGTAAGATGGCACACAGCGAGCGTCGCGACAATGGCGTTGCAATCAACATCTATGGACAGCAGGATATTCAGATCTTTGAGTCTGGTGTTGAGTACTTCAAATAAATAAGTAAATAGGATTATAGGAGCTGGCATTTGTGAGTGAATAAATTGCAAATGCCAGCTTTTTCTATATTTATTAAAAATCTCCGACCGTGTAAAATATTACACATATCTAATATTCTTGTTTTTATGCTTAGTATTCACTCATCATGGGCGAAAAATTATATTCGATGAAATATTCTCCCTGCCTTTTCCATCTAATGTATGTAAAAGGAAATACAGCAATATATTTCGTGTACTGCAGAACACAAAAAAAGGAGCGAAAACCCTTATGGAAAATTTGGTGAAAAAGGCAAAAGCCGGAGATTCCGGTGCATTTGCACAGCTCATCCGGATGAATACCCAGAGCATGTACAAAGTAGCCTGGGCCTATCTGAAGAATGACGAAGATGTGGCAGATGCCATACAGGAAACGATTTTAAAGTGTTATGAGAAGCTTTCCACTTTAAAAAAGGATTCTTACTTCAAAACCTGGATGATTCGGATCCTGATCAATAACTGCAATGAAATGCTTCGGCACAAAGGCCGCGTTTTTCCTACGATGGAAATGGAAGAGGGAATCTTCGAGGAACCTGGCTATGTAGATTGTGAATGGAAGGAAATCCTGGCATCCCTGGATGAGAAGTACCAGGTGGTGATGCTTTTGTATTACAGCAAATCCCTTAGTGTAAAGGAAATTGCCGCTCTTCTGGAAATCAGCCAGAATACAGTGCTTACAAGGCTCTCCAGAGCCAGAAAACAGCTTCGTGCAGAGTATGAAGGAGGATATATTCATGGATGATAAATTGTTTGATGTTTTTTCAGAAGAAACAGAAGTGCCGGAATGTGTGCTCAGGCGTGTAAATGAGACCTTGGAAATGATAGAGAATTCGGCAGAGTCTAATAGAGGGTATCAGAAAGAAGAAAAAACGGGAAAAGTAATAAATGGCACTGACAGAATGGGAAAAATTGGTACACGGAAAAACTGGAAGCGCAGTTTGATCTTGACATTTGCGGCAGTGATGGTATTTGGTGCCACTGTTTTTGCTGCAGAGAAGTATATAGGCATTTCCGGCTTTTTCCAGGAAGTTGGAAATAAGATGCCGGAAGAAGCCAAGGAGCTGATTGAAAAAGATCCGGTGCAGCAGGAAGATGGAGATTCCATTCTTACTTACACCGTGAAGGAAGCCCTTTGTGATAAAAACAGTGTCCAGGTGGTGGTGGAAGTTACAGCGAAAGAAAGAGGCAAGTATCTTCTGGCAGGACAAGATGCCTTGAATGAGGATCCTGTAAGAAATCTTGGAATTGAAAGTGATAAGACAATAGAAGAATATGCCGCAGAAAAAGGACTGACCATCGTAAAGGTCGGAGCCAGCTTTGATTTTGATTCAGATCTGGGCATTGAAACAGCAGTGGGAAATTATCGAAATCTGGAAGATGATGTAGTAGATTTCTATTCTTCCGCGGTAAAGACAAATGAGAGTAAGAATCTTACCGTTTCTTGCATCGGAACTGCCACGCTTCCTGATGCTAAGTGCGTTGATGATGTGATGCGTACAAACATTACTTTTCAGCTGGAAGATAAGAGCCAGGGGAAAAGTATGACCTATGTGCCTGTGGATGGTGAAGGGATAACTGCAGATGGAAAAGTAAAGATCCTGTCCGCAGATATAGAAGAAACAGAAGTGGGCGATTACGTCACAATCCATTGCATCTTCTTAGAAGAGTGCGACAGTATTTCCCTTGATGTAATGGATCTGAATGGAAATCTGTGGCAGCTTTCCGACCTTGGCGGTGGTTCAGAGGTGGCAGAGTCTGGAAAAGAAGCCACCTTCCAGAGAAGCTATCAGAAAACGGACCTTGCCGACGAAATCGGAATACGGGGATATGACTATGAAACGAATACCACGTATGAGCCGGTAAAAATGAAGCTTAAAAAATAGAATAATCGAAAAAAGTCCCCATTCACTGTTTTTTGCAATTAAAACAGTGGGATGGGGACTTTTTTGATTTGTTAAATTAAGATTATCCGAACTTTCGCATATTACTCAGATCGGAAAAATCAATCATTTTGATTTCTTCAACGTTGCCGGTTGAAGCCATTGGGCAAACGGCGTAGTTTCGCGTCTCATTTCCTATAGTAAGCTTTACCACATAATGCCATATGGACCATGATGGAGAGCCAACCGGATAATCACCAAAGCAATAATGAATATCATCAAATCCACCGACTAATTCAGCGAACTCACCGAGAATTGCCGGTGATGTGCTAGAGTCCCAACGGTAAGTTACAAAAAATGGAGCATTGGGATCTGCTGCCAGAGAGACTGTATGATCGTTATATCTGGTTAAATATTTAAAGCGGCCTGGTTCTCTGAGGTAGGCACTTATAGCGTCCATCTTTTCAAAAGGAGTCATATCGGTAGTTGTAGTTTTGTTAATAATGTCAATCATCCATGCGTTTTTTGCCTGTTCATAATCCAGAACATTTAATGTCACTGTATTTGCAACCGTATAACCTGATAATGAATATTCCCTGAATTCTACAGTGTAGGTTCCTGCTTCGGAAAAATGCACGTATTTGATATAACCGCCTTTTACTTTCTCTAATGAAGTAGTTTCTGAGTCATTGTTTTCTAAAGGAATATCATCAAAGAAACGAGATGAACCACTTCTGTATGCGCTGGTCCGAGAGTCATTTCCATTAAAAATACAGGAAAAAGAGTTCGGATCCGGATTGTCTGTCTTTATAAAAAAAGGTTTGGGACAATCGGTGTAAATATCTGCCTTCTGTTTGTCCAGACCATAAATTTCATATGTATATTTAGCTGGTGCAGTTCCTTCTTTATCGTATGCAGGCAGATCAGCTTTGGGAATCGGTGTGGGTGTAGGAACCGGTGTGGATGTAGGCGTTGGTGTAGGTGTAGGGGTTGCACTTTGGTGGGTACTGTTTGTCTCTCTGTTTGTTGTGCAATGGCCTGTAGAAGACCATTTGGAATAGTATTTTTTTCCTTTAACAGTCATGTAAGTGCGGGTTTGCATATAATATGTAGTCCCGGCACGGAGGCCATTGAGACAAATTGTGTTGTTTTTGTTACCTTTGACTGTTATAGTTTTTGCATTTTTTAGTTTTGAATTAGTGGCATAGCGCAGCTGGTAACCACTGGTCTGGGAGGTTTGTCTTTTTACTACTACAGTTGCAGTTGCTGTTTTTGCATAGATATTCATTATCTGGGCTTTCGGCGGTAAAATAACAAACTGTTTTTTAGCAGTGCCGGTATAAGTGCCTTTTCCAATAATCTGAACCGTGTAAGTTCCTACTTTTTTGCAGCCTTTAGAGTACTTTACAATATAGTTTTTCTTTTCCTTCAAGACTTTTCCTTTATAAGTTACTCTTACTTTTGGACGCTGTACCTTTTTATTATAGGTAAGCTTTGTGGCTGATAATTTAATCCTGGTATTTTTCACATTTACCCTTGCTGCGGCAAATACCTGGCTTGAACTGCAAAACAGAAGCAGTAAAATAATGAGGCAGAGGTGAATCTGCCGGTGTAGATGATGATTTTTTTTCATGGCTTTTTACTCCTTTTATATGATAAGTTTATTGGGTTTTGTAAAAATATAACTATTTATGACCAGACCGTAGCAGCCATTTCTGATCGATTTTTTTCACTTCATCATCAGCAAACCGGATATGCAGTCTGACAGAATTGGAAAGCTGTACGACTTCCTCTACAGTACCTTCTCCGAATTTGGGATGAGTTACTACATCATTTACCTGGAATTTGACTTCGCTATGTTTGGCGCTTTTGTAGGCCTGTTCACGACGGTAGGTGTCCCGGATGGGAACTGTCTTGTCGTGAATAGGGTTTTTCAGAGCTTTGTCATAATCGTGCTTCAGAAGGCTTTCTCCGATCCTATAATAGGGTGTAGGCGCGGCGCCCACAAGAGAGCAACAGTATTTCCAGGCACTTCCATGCTTTCCTGCCTGCCAGTTGTACTGCGCCGGTATTTTCATATTGTATTGCATATAATGGGCGTATTCGTGCTTATAAAGATCCAGGCGATCCTCTTTGGAAAGAGGCTTCTTTACGGCATAACCAATAAACAGAAGGGAAAAATAGAAGCTTTCTTTTTCGTGAGCAGAAGCCGGGGTATAAGAGCCAAGTACAGCTTCATCGTAACCAAAGCGGATAGGTACAGAAGCCCCCCGAAGACCAAATTTGCGGTCAAGAGTCTGGAACAAAGCGCGAATCTGAGCTTCGTGGATGGTAGTTTCATTATCAAGAAGTTTACGAGTGGATGGGTCAATGTTCATGCAGGTACTCCTTTATGTAAGATCATTGTGGGCAAAAAAAAGATGCTGCAATCTGCAACATCTACAATAGCGAGAGGGGGATTCGAACCCTCGACACCGCGGGTATGAACCGCGTGCTCTAGCCAACTGAGCTATCTCGCCATATTCATTTCATAAGTATGGGGCCTACAGGGCTCGAACCTGTGACCCTCTGCTTGTAAGGCAGATGCTCTCCCAGCTGAGCTAAGACCCCATATACAAACTGTGAAGTATCTTCTCTTCCGCAGCTCGCTTTGCTATTATACTATTAACTGTCGCAAATTGTCAACAACTTTTTTTAATTTTTTCAAAAAAATTTAGAATTATATTTTTTTACTATTTTATTGGAAAAAAAGAAAACTAGAGCCTTTCTCAAACATGCTCTGGAAACAGAAATTTTTATTTTGGGTCCTTATTTGCAAAAAGCGGAAAACAATTTGGCAAGTAAGGTTCTTTCCAAAATGAGAATTGGTGTTATACTGAGTCTGTAAACAAGAAGAGCAAACAAAAGCATACCGGATACCTGCAAGAAGAAAAAGAACGGACGCAGCGTATTCGTATGGTCTCATAAAAAAGAGCTCACAAACATGCCCTGAGATCATAATTGCGATCAGCTGACAATTGTTTTTCCTATTAGGAAACGTCAGTTGGCGATACGAAAAATAGAAGAGGAGAAGATGGTATGAAGATTTTAGATTCCAAATTTATGAAGGGCTTTATTAAAATGGCAGACGATGGTTTCCAGCAGGGCTGGCATGAGAGAAACGGCGGAAACTTAAGCTATCGTCTGAAAGCAGAAGAAGTAGAAATGATCCGTCCACGTCTGAATGCACCAGGCGAGTGGCAGCCTATCGGCACAGAGGTGCCGGGACTTGCAGGAGAGTTTTTCCTGGTAACCGGAAGCGGCAAATATTTCAGAAACATAGCAGTTGACCCGGAAGCCTGTCTTGCAATCATTGAACTGGATGACAAGGGGGTTAATTACAGGATCCGTTGGGGACTGGTAGAAGGCGGCCGCCCAACCAGCGAGCTTCCAACCCACCTTATGAATCATGAGGTAAAAAAGAAGCTTACAAACGGCAGGCATCGTGTTATTTATCACGCACATACAACCAACACCATCGCATTAACCTTTGTTCTTCCACTGGATGACAAGGTATTTACAAGAGAGCTGTGGGAGTCTGCTACAGAATGCCCGGTTGTTTTCCCGGATGGTGTAGGTGTTGTAGGCTGGATGGTACCAGGCGGAAGAGAAATTGCAGTAAAAACAGCGGAGCTGATGAAGAAATATGATGTTGTCATCTGGGCACATCATGGAATGTTCTGCTCTGGTGAAGATTTTGATCTGACCTTTGGCCTTCTCCATACAGTAGAGAAGTCTGCGGAAATCCTGGTGAAGGTAATGTCCATGGCACCGCGTAAGCTTCAGACCATTACTCCTGACGATTTCCGCGCAGTAGCCAAAGACTTTCATGTTACTTTACCGGAAGAATTTCTTTATGAAAAAGAACAGTAAGTAAATTAATATAATAATGTGAGATCTGTCTGTGATGAGAAAATTCACAGGCAGATTTTTTACTTTATAGGAAAGACCGCCTGAGGCGCTCTCTTGAATTGAAAAATGCCCGCACGGAGGCGGGCACGACGACAAGACG
>NZ_JBCPGE010000025.1:4849-68283 GCF_040914025.1 Ruminococcus sp. RTP21484sp1_RTP21281st1_A8_RTP21281_210402 | reverse complement strand
CGTTGCGCCGGCGAGTGAGCAATCACCATTGTCCGAATGCGTCCGCCTTGAACAACTTTCAACACACTAAATAGCAACAGACCAGGTAATCCCTGGCCTGCTTTATTCTTAGTCATACAGATGGCAGCGCACCTTATGCCCATTTCCCATATCTTTTACCTCAGGCACCTGATTCTTACAAATCTCCATGCACTTCCGGCATCTGGTATGGAACTTACATCCCTTAGGCGGATTCGCCGGGGATGGAATATTTCCCTCCAGAATGATACGTTTTCTCTTCAGATCCGGATCCGGCATTGGAATTGCAGAGAACAGAGCCTCTGTGTACGGATGAAGAGGATTTGCAAAAATATCTGATGTGGTACCAGTCTCCACAAGACCTCCCAGATACATAACGCCGATGGTATCGGAAATATGCTCTACAACGGAAAGATCATGAGAGATAAACAGATAAGTCAGATTTCTCTTCTCCTGAAGTTCCTTTAACAAGTTAATGATCTGAGCCTGTACGGAAACATCAAGCGCGGAAACCGGCTCGTCACACACAACGAACTCCGGATTCAATGCAAGTGCTCTCGCAATACAGATACGCTGTCTCTGTCCACCAGAGAACTCATGTGGATAACGGTCCTTATGATAAGACTGAAGTCCACAGTCATCCATGATCTTGGTCACATAATCTGCATATTCAGACTTTGGAACCAGGTTATGCTCTCTTACAGCTTCCCCGATGATCTCGCCAACCGGCAGTCTTGGAGAAAGGGAAGAATAGGGATCCTGGAAAATGATCTGCATCTTGGTACGCATATCGCGCATTTCTTTATTGGAAAGACCATAAACATCTTTTCCATTGAAGAGAACCTGTCCATCTGTTTTCTCAATCAGTCTTAAAATGGTTCTTCCTGTGGTAGATTTACCACATCCGGACTCACCAACCAGACCCATTGTAGTTCCTCTCTTTAATGTGAAAGAAACATCATCAACTGCCTTTACGGCTCCAACCTGCTTACCGAACATTCCACCCTTGATCGGGAAATATTTCTTAAGATGGGATACCTCCAGAATGTTATCGGACTGCTGATTCTTTGTATTTTCTGCTGTCTTATTCTCACTCATGAGCTTTTCCCTCCTCTCCCGGATGAACATTTGCCAGCCATCCAGCTTCCGGACGGTCTGCATAACGGTAACAGCTTACTTCATGTGTAGGACTTAATTTGATCACGCCTGGATAGCTTCCCTGGCACTTGTCACAGCTAAGCTCACAACGATCACGGAAATAGCAGTAATCCGGCATATCAATAGGGTTCGGAACCTTACCCGGAATACTGTAAAGCTTGTCAACCTTCTTGCCTACAACCGGTTTGGAGCGCATAAGTCCAATGGTGTATGGATGAGACGGATTCTTGAAAATCTCGCTTGCAGTACCCTTCTCAACTACACGGCCGGCATACATAACTACTACATAATCTGCCATCTCTGCAATAACCCCCAGGTCATGCGTAATCAGCATAATGGAAGAATTGATCTTATCTTTCAAGTTGCGCATCAGATCCAGGATCTGGGCCTGAATGGTAACATCAAGAGCTGTGGTAGGCTCATCAGCGATGATCAGTCTTGGATTACATGCAAGACCGATTGCGATACATACACGCTGACGCATACCACCGGAAAGCTCATGAGGATACATTTTATAAACGCCCTCACTGTTGGCGATTCCAACCAGCTTCAGCATTTCGATGGTTCTGGCCTTTACCTGCTCTTTGCTCATATCCGGATTGTGAAGCTTGGTGATCTCATCAACCTGCTCTCCAATACGGAATACCGGGTTCAGTGCAGTCATAGGCTCCTGGAAAATCATGGAAAGCTCATTTCCGCGAAGCTTCTGCATTTCACTTGTAGGAGTGTTTACAATGTTGTAAACCTTGTCTCCGGTATTAAAACGGATTTCTCCTTCTACTGTCTGTCCCTGAGGACGCTGTACCAGCTGCATAAGGGAAAGGCTTGTTACAGACTTTCCACAACCAGACTCTCCAACAACACCAACTGTTTTTCCCTGAGGAATTTCAAAGCTTACACCATCCACGGCTTTAACCGTTCCGATATCTGTAAAGAAATAAGTATGAACATTGTCAAACTCAACTACGTTTTCCGGATTCTTCATGGTAGTGATATACTCTGACTCCGGAATATTCTTTCTGTTTCTCTTCTTCTCTATCTCATTGGTGATCTTTCGATTCTCTTTGGAGATTCTTTTGGTTTCCTTAGCTGAGATATAGTTTGCGTTTTTCTTACCAAATAATGCCATATTCGCACCTACCGTTTCATTTTCGGGTCAAATGCATCACGAAGACCATCACCCACAAAGTTAAATCCAAGAACGGTCAGCAGGATCAAAAATCCGGCCGGGATCCATACGAACCAGAAGTTGGTCAGTACGTATACATCATTTACCGCATTTACAATGTTACCCCAGGAAGCATATGGGAACTTAACACCGATTCCAAGGAAGCTAAGAGTTGCCTCCATCAGAATAACATCACCAAGTCCCATTGTTGCAATAACGATCAGCTGTGGGATAACGTTAGGGATCAGGTGGCGGAAAATACGTCTGGACACACGAACACCTGTCGCTTCTGTTGCAACCATGAACTCCTGCTCACGAAGGGAGAGGATCTGTCCACGTACCATACGGGCAATGCTTGGCCATCCCACGATACCCAGGATCGCACAAAGTGCATAAATACGGATTCGCGGATCGATCTTGTAATAATCCATAACAGAACCGATGATAATGTACAGCGGCATTGCTGGGATACAGATAACAACATCAACCACACGCATGAGAATGGTATCTACCCATCCTCCAAAATAACCGGAAATACCACCGATGAGAATACCGATGATACCTTCGATAATGATAACAACGAAACCGATCATCAGGGAGATACGTCCGCCATACATCAGTCTGGTAAGCATATCCATACCGTTTCCGTCAGTTCCTACCAAGTGCTTCTTACTTGGAGCTGCATAGGTATCGTTGACAGTAGTCTCTTTCTGGTTACGGACTACATACTGTGTATTCTTTGTCTGAAGCTGATAGGTCTCCTCCTCACCATTCTCATTGAGAGCGGTAAATGTGGAGGCTTTCTCTGTGATTGCCTGCTCCACTGCCTCTTTAAAAGAAAGGGAAAGGAATACACCGTTTGCCTGCGGGGATACCAGAAGACCGGAAACTGTTGCATAAACCTCGCCGTCTTTGGTGATCTCTGTAGCAGTCTCACCTTCTAAAGTGCTCATCTCATACTTTACGCCATCGCACTCAAAAGAAGACTCGCCATTTTCCAGGGCATCCAGTGCAAGCTGCTGGAATTCAAATCCAAGCTGTGCATCGCTGGTGGCTGCGCTGAAGACCTTCTTTGTTGCAAAAGCAACTTCTCCGGAAATGGTGATCAGATTCTCACGTCCGGACTTCTCAATGGAATAAGTAATGCCGTCCACCTCAAAGGTATCTTCATCATTACTTACTGCTTCTTCATAGCCTTCTTTGATGTCATCTGTTACTTCTGCATCTCCAGCCGGTTTATAGGTGGATTTGCCTTTCAGGGTAAGAACTGTGGCAACCGGCTCTGCGGAGTAAATCGCCCAGTATTCTTCGCCTTTATTTTCAAGTCCGTAAGTTACACCATCTGCCTCAAAAGTCGCATCCCCTTTGTTGGTTGCAAGAATGAACTTCTGCTGTCCGGCTGCCGGGAACTCGCTTCCGTCTGCTGTTTCAAAAATATATGCTTTATTATAGGTAGCTCCTGCATAATCCTTCCATACGTGGTCGGTTTTACGGAACACCTGGCTCTCACCATAGGGACTGACCATACCTCCAATGAATGAGAACACAAACATTGTTACCAGAATTACAAGTCCTGCCACAGCCAGCTTATTGCGGAAAAATCTCTTGGCAACAAGCATTCCAGGGGAGAGGACTTTTACACGCTGCTCATCATCCAGTGCCTGGGAGGTACTGACATGATCGTCTTTTTTCTTTGTTGGATCTGTACTCATGTTTTTCCTCCTAATTTACTCGTACCCTTGGATCTGCCACAGCGTACAGGATGTCTGCGATCAGATTGCCGGTCAATGTAAGAAATGCCAAAAATACCATATAGAACATGGTAAACGGAATATCACCCTGGGTCAGTGCCTGATAGGATGTGTATCCGATTCCCGGGATCTGGAACAAAGTCTCTGTGATCATGGCTCCGCCAAACAGGTTTGGAAGTGTACTTCCAAGGATGGTGATGATCGGAATCAGAGTATTTCGGAACGCATGGTGATAGACCACCTTCTTCTCCGGTACACCCTTAGCTCTTGCAGTACGGATGTAGTCTGCATTTAATACCTCCAGCATGTTGGTTCTGGTGTAACGCATCAGGGAACCAACGCTGACGATGGTCAGGGTGATCACCGGAAGGATCAGATGCTGCGCCATATCCAATACCTTTCCAACGCTGCCGTAAGACTCATGCATACGGCTTACAATACCATACAGGTCCACCCATTTCAGATTGATGGAGAAGATCCATTTCAAAATAGTGGCAAAGAAGAAGGACGGCAGGGAAATACCGATGAGGGCAAACACTGTCACCGCATAGTCTACTTTGCTGTACTGCTTGGTGGCCGATATGATTCCCAGAGGGATTGCAATGATGATCTCCAACAGGAACGAGGCCAGCGCCAGTACAAAGGAATACCAGATTACACTGGAGAATTTCTTGGTTACCGGCTGATGGAAGATCCAGGATTCTCCAAACTCACCGTGAAGTGCTTTTCCAAGCCATACAAAATATCCTTCCAGAACCGGCTTATCCAGTCCATAGGAGGCATTTAATTCCGCAACCAGCTCATCATAAGGCTTAGCGCCCTGTTTCATGGACATGTCGCGGGCTCTTCCTTCTACATAAGAGGTAGGAAGGCTTCTCTCAATTGAGTAAATGATCATGGAAACGAAGAACAGAATCATCGCTCCCAGAAGTACACGACGTACAATAAATTTCTTCATTTAGTTTATCTGTCCTTTCCAGTATCAGGGTAAGAAGTTCTGACTGTGATGTTCTTACTGGCAGTGTGTCCTGCCGGTTCTGGCTGTATGCAATGCCCCGGCACACATCAGTACCCAAGGCATACTGCCAGTAAGGCAGTGGGCTCACTTATTAGGGTGAGCCCACTGCGCTAGTCTGACTTCTTCAGTTTATACCTTTAGTTCATCTCGATGTTCTCGATATCTTTATACCAATAATAGAATGTAGAAACATCTTTTGTAAAGGTATCTGCATTTACACGCTCAGGGCTATAGATAATGCAGTTCTGTCTCTGATATACCGGAATCTCAACTGCCCAGTCAAGAATGATATCCAGGCACTGTTTGTAAACAGATTTTCTGTATTCCTGATCTGCGGAAGAACGAGCGTCGATAATATCCTGATCCAGTGTAGCGTCATTGATGTGGTAGTAGTTACTCTTTACGCTCTCGCTGTGGTATGTCTGATACATATCAGGATCGATTGTTGCCTGCCATGCAGCTGCCCACATTTCTGCTGTACCTGCATTTAAAGCATCCCACATGATGTTAGAGTCTGTAACGTCATTGATCTCAAGTGTGAATCCGATGGACTCAAGTGCTGCCTTAGCATCTGTAAGGATTGCAAAGCTTGGGTGATCTCCACTTCCGTCAGCGCCGATGATGATCTCATAGGACATCTTAGCACCTTCCGGAGCTGCTGTTACTTTGCCATCTTCTACAGTGTAGCCAGCTGCCTCAAGGTAGCCAAGAGCTGCCTGTGTAGCTGCTGCAAATTTCTCATCATCAGACATGTCATCTGTGTAAAGCGGATTTCCGTCAACATCTACAGAGTAAGCTGCCTTATAATCTGCATCAGATTTCTGAGGAGCTGCCCAGGATGTATTGGAGATCGGGTAGTTGATTACGGAAGCAGCATCGCCATAGTAGGAATCGATTGCTACGTCACGATATACAGCAAATACAGTTGCAATTGCTTTTCTTAAATCCTTGGATGCATCAGAGCTTCCATCATCACCAACTTTTACAGTGTTAGCGTTGATACCGATGTATCCATATCCAAGGTTGTCTGTTGCGTTAACCATGATCTTGTCGCCATCAAGCTCGCCGTTGCTGTTGATGCTCTTGATCTGGTCAAATGCAGATTTGCTTCCGGATGGATCGGAAAGGTCGATTGTACCCTGCTCAACACCGGCAATCTTATCTGCGTCGGAAGTCTCTCTCCACTGAAGGTACTTGATCTTAGGAGCACCTTTGTAGTAGTTCTCGTTTGCTTCCAGATATACGGTCTTGTTCTCATATTTCACAAATTTGTAAGGACCTGCACCAAGTGGCTGGTTTGCTTTGTCACGTACTGCGGAAAGGTCGCCTCTTGTGAAACCGAACTGATTGTTGTCATAGTCATAAAGAGAAGCATCACCATAGTAATGCATTGGCTCAACGATTACGCCAAGATTGTAGATTGTAGTAGCAGAGAATCCGTCTGTTGTGATCTCAACTTCGTAATCGCCAAGTTTCTTGATTCCTTCGATGTTAGCAACTTCCTCGCCCTCACCTGCAGCAGTTTTCTGCTCTACCAGGTATTCCTGTGCAATTGTTGTAGCATCTTCATTGAAATATTCCTCATCGCCGTATGCAGTTGCAAGAGCTACATAATCTGTACCATACTGGTCAGCGATCTCATTAATGATTGTATCCTGGTCTTTGCCGTCTACGCTGTAGCCGTCTTCGGTAGCGTAGAGCATTGCGAAGAATTCGTCACCGCTTGCAACACCGTAAGCGTCTGCGTAATCTTCCCATGCAGTCTGTGCCCAGTCATACTCAGAGGTAAGAAGCGGAACGATCAGGTCAGATTTCACCTTCTCTGCTACTTCGTCTGGCATGTCAGCTAATACATTTGCAACATCCTCATCTGTGATAGAGTCTGCTGCTGTGGAATTCAGACGGTAGTTCTTCATACCTTTGATGTTGGTGGAATACAGAGTTGCATTTCCATCATAATCAGTATCTGAATATACATATAATGTGAAAATAAGGTCATCTGCGGTAAGCGGCTCACCATCAGAGAATTTTACATCATCGCGAAGTTTGATGTCATAAACAGTCTCATCCTCGCCCTGTGTAACTGTAATATCAGAAAGTCCTGTGTAAGTATACTCTGTTCCGTTATACTCAGTAGTCTCTCCCTCAATACCATTGTAGATAACAGCACCTGCGCGGTCGTTATCAAACAGATATGCTCCTACGATATCGGAGATCTGCTGATCCGGAACTGCTTCTGCGAACATTCCACAGAATTTCTCGGAGAAGTTGGTCTGTCCAACAACCAGCGGTGTATCGGAAGAACCTCCCTCAGTCTCTTCTGCTGCATCAGCTGTGTCTTCTGCAGCGTCTGCATCCTCAGCAAAAACAGGAACACTCACTGTTGTTGCTGTCATGACGCCTGATAATAACAGGGCCATTAACTTCTTCTTGCTCATATCATATCCTCCTTTTTGAGATATTTTATTGTAACTATTCACAGGGTATGTTTCGAACATACTCCTGAGGCCAGCTACTACAGACAACCTG
This sequence comes from Ruminococcus sp. RTP21484sp1_RTP21281st1_A8_RTP21281_210402, assembly GCF_040914025.1. Taxonomy (NCBI): domain Bacteria; kingdom Bacillati; phylum Bacillota; class Clostridia; order Eubacteriales; family Oscillospiraceae; genus Ruminococcus; species Ruminococcus sp. RTP21484sp1_RTP21281st1_A8_RTP21281_210402. The sequence continues at coordinate 60,641 of NZ_JBCPGE010000025.1, read as the reverse complement.
AAAATTTGTTGTCTTATACCTCTCTATTTTACCATGTTTTATTACATGTGCAATAGCTATATGGCGAAATATGTCTGGAATTTTGTCCATAATTGTCAAAAACTGAAAGATTTTTACTCAAAATTTGTAAATTTCGCTTTAATCTGCCAGTTTTGCGCAGTACTAACACTTCCCAGTGCTAAAATCATCACAGCGGCTGCCTCGAATAATAGTTCCCTTGTAAAAATAAGATTTTCGAAATCTTTTAACAAAAAAATCAGGTTTGCCACGCTTGTAAAAAGTCCCAGTACCGTGATGGCAATGCTGCACCTTACCGGACGCCGCACCCCTTTTTCATACTGTGCACAGGTCATATGCCCTATATGCTTTTCCGGGATTACCACCTGTGAGTGAGCTTTTCCCTCCTGCTGTCTGCAAAAAAGAAATAAGGAAGTACCTCCCATGATTCCATAGGAAACAGGGAATACTACCACCATATAGGGAAGTAATATCCAGAAGATCCTGCTTCCTTCATTGTTCAGCATCAGGCTGGCAAAATAGATCACAAGGGCGGCTGCCATAAGAACTGTATTGTTAAGGGCATGTCTTTTCAGCTCCTTCACTGACAGGCTGCTGCCATACCATTTTCCGGTATATTCAAATTTTTCCCCTCTCTGGCGGTAATCATTCCCATATTTTTTCACAATTCTTCCTCAACTTTCCTGTGAGTTCCCAATCTATTACCTGAAAGTGCTTTTCCTTCTCACAGTCTTTGCCTGATGACTCAACCCAGCTTCTTATCCAACTCATCCACAATCTTCTGAATGCAGCCATCTGTAAATGGAACTGTAAGTCCCACCTGTTTCAGCATGGACGGATAGAAATCACTTGCAGAAAGCCGGCAAAGCTTCATATAATCAGCCCACGCAGCGTCATGATCTTTCTCCATGCGGATCTTAAACTGGAATGCACAAAGCTGTGCAAGTACATAATCAATATAGTAGAAAGGCATCTCAAAAATGTGGTGCTGTCTCTGCCAGTAGCCGCCTTCTTCCATAAACCTGCAGCCAGTGGAATCCATATATGGGCGGTACTCCTGCTCCAGCCTGTTCCATGCATCACGTCGCTCCTTAGGTGTAAGCTCCGGATTGCCGTATACAATGTGCTGGAATTCATCCACCATTGTTCCATAAGGAATAAAGTCGATGGCATCCTCAAGATGCATCTTGCGGTAATCATCGCCTCTTTCCCCGAAGAAAAGCTCGATCCATGGTTCCGCAAAGAATTCCATGGACATGGAATGGATTTCTGCTGTCTCCATGGTCAGATACCTGGAGTGATCGGCGATCGGATCCTTGCAGGATACATAACTCTGAAATGCATGTCCACACTCATGTGTGATTACATCCACGTCACCACTGGTTCCGTTAAAGTTTGCAAAAATAAACGGTACACCATAATCCGGAAGCTCCGTCATGTAACCACCGGTAGCCTTATTCTTACGTCCGAATACATCAAAAAGCTCATTCTCCATCATCATGTTGAAGAAATCCCTTGTCTCATCAGACATCTCCGTGTACATTTTGCGGCCGCTCTCAAGAATCTCCTCAGGAGTACCGATCGGCGCCGGATCTCCCTGTGGGAAATAAACACCCATATCATAATAACGAAGTGCATCTACCCCAAGGCGTGCCTGACGGTTCTTGTGCATTCTGGAAGCTAACGGTACAAATACAGTCTTAATCTGCTCGCGAAGCTTCTGTACATCTTCCTTGGTATAAGAATTACGGTTCATGCGGAAGTAGCCCATATCAATGTAATTCTCAAAGCCCAGCATCTGTGCCTGTCTGGTACGGTTCTTCACCATCAGATCGTAGATTTCATCAAGCTCAGCCTGGTTCTCCTCAAAGAAGCCTGAAAAAGCATCCCATGCTTTCTTACGGGTATTCCGATCCTGGGAGCGCATATACTTGCGCATAAGGGAAAGGTTCAGTTCTTCTCCTTCCCACATGATCTTGGCAGAAGCGATCAGCTTGCTGTAACGGGAAGCAAGGGCATTCTCCTCCTGCATCAGCGGAATCAGACTGTCATCGAAAGATTTCATCTCCAGTTCCATGGACTTAAATGCAACCGGTCCGATTTTCTCTTCCATATACTGACGATATGGGGTGGCAAAAAGTACTTTCTTGTACTCATTTGTCACTGCGTTCAGTTCCGGGAGCTTCTCATCATAATAGCTCTTCTCGCCGTCATAAAACTCATTTGTCACATCTCCATCCCTGCGGATATGGGCGATGGTGTAAAGAGTTCTCACGTGATCCATCAGCTTGTTAAATTCCTGATGAATCTCGAACTGCTCTTCTCCGCTCTTCGCAGAAGATGCGCGCTGGATAATCTCTTGTGCCTGTGCGATCACAGCCGGAAAATCCACACGAGTGTAAGGCATTTCTGAAAATTTCATCTCGTTCCTCCTTTATAGACACAAATGGGCGGACAAACTTCCTAAAGCTTATCTTCAGAATGCTGTCCGTCCATTGTCGCGTATTATTTACTATATCATAATCACATCTAAATTAAAAGGCTTAAATTTATAAAAAATGTTAATAAAAGAACATTATGACGTTGAAAGTGTGTTTTGCCAAATCTTCAGATTTTATTCAGCTACGCCTTCTTCTCCTTCTTCTACGATTTCCAGATCATCAAGCGTGTCATCTTCTTTGGATTCCTCTTCATCATACTCTTCTGGTGTATATGGAGTTTCTGTCACGTTTGCCTTTTCCAGAAGAAGCTCTGTTACCTTGCTCTCATAAAGGGCATTTACAAGCGTTTCCCGTGTATAAAGAGTCTCAAAATCAGCAGGACTCTCGCCATAGTAGTCAGCATACTCATTCACATAATTCACGTATTCATCTTCTGTTACCTCAATATTATTGGCTTCGGCATATGCACTGATGAAGAGGCGGCGGTTTACAAGATTTTTGGCTTCTTCTGCAATATCATCCTCTGTAACCCCGAACATATCCAGTACATCATTTACATCTCCGTCTTCCTCTACAAACATGGAATAACCGGAGAGTGCCTCTTCCCTGCATGCCTCAAACAGGTCGTCCGGATATTCTCCCGTAAACTCTGTACGTGCCAGGCAGGCAGAAATCAGATCTTCTGTCTCATCATAAGTACTCTGTTCCTCATAGGACTGCTCCAGATATTCTTTTACAGAAGCCTCATATTCTTCCTTCGTGTCATACCCGGTATAATTCTTCACATAATCCTCATCATATTCCGGAGTATTGGAAGCTGTAACATCTGTTATCTCCACTGAAAAGTCAACGGTTTTTCCCTGCCAGTCTTCCTGCCAGGTATCATCTCCGTACGTGATGCTGAAATCCAGTTTATCTCCAGTGGAAACACCTGTCAGCTTCTGGTCAAATTCTGCACCAAATTCTTCCTGTCCCAAGGTGATAAAAGTCTCTTCCGGCTCAGCAGCTTCCTCACCCTCCACAGTGGCAGTAAGATTCATATATACAATATTTCCGTCCTCGGAAGGTGCATTGGTAGACTGCTCATCGCTGGCATCTGCCAGCTCTTCCTGGATCTCATCCTGTACCATATCGTCTGTGATCTCATAGGTATACCTGGTAACCTCTACACCATCATAATCTCCAAGAGTCACATAATCAGAAGCATTCTGAACCAGATATTCAGAAGGAGTAATGGGATCAAGAGCTGCTTCTTCCTCTGCATCATCTGCATCGATCACTTCATTATTCTCTACATCCTGTGAAAATTCAGGATCCAGTTCTTCTCCATCTTCATCCGGATCAGCAGCTGTCAGATCATCCTCTGCTGTGCTCTCCTGGGTAGTATTGTCCGTGTTTTTCTGCTGAGAAGCATTATCTCCACAGCCTGCAAGTACTGTCATAGCTGCCAGCGCAGCAAGAACATATCTTTTTTTCATATTTTTATTCCTTTCTGATAACTGTATAGCTAAGAGCCAGCTATCCTTTCTATATGTTTCACATGTTATTTAAAAATAATATAACATTTTCGAAATATTTTGTAAACTTTCTTTTCCTATGGACACTTATTTTTCACAAATCGTATTGCCGTCTGAAGAATAAAAAATCCTCTGCATGCTGCACCATACAGCATAAGCAGAGGATTCTGAAATTTCAATATTCTATCAAACCAATCCCTGTTATCTTTCCTCTCGGAAGTAGGAAAGTCCCAGACTTTCCGGAGGCTGATTTTCTTTTTTCTTTCGGAAGCTTACTACAACCAGAACGATAATGGTAACCACATAAGGAACCATCTGGATCAGGTCTGTGACATAGCTTGCAACCTTGATTCCAAGAATACTTGGAAGGAACTGATACAGCCAGTAGAGCATACCGAAAAGATACGCGCCCCAGATACAGTTCAGAGGTTTCCATGTGGTAAATATAACCAGTGCAACTGCCAGCCAGCCAAGAGCCTCGATCTGTCCCGTTGTCGCCCAGATGCCCTGATTATAATCCAGAACGTAATATAATCCGCCGATTCCGGAAAGACCGGCACCAATACAGGTTGCCAGATATTTATATTTGGTTACATTGATTCCGGCTGCGTCTGCAGTTCCCGGATTTTCACCTACAGCCCGAAGATTCAAACCTACTCTTGTTTTGTTCAGCACGTAATGCAGCACAACAGCAATGATGATTGCCGCATATACCAGAAAACCATAGGCAAAAACAGTTTTACTTACAATTCCCAGCTTACTGGACAGGAGTGGAATCTTCTTTGAAAAAGAAGCGTATGCCAGCGGTGCTGCAGTGTAGCTTGCACCATTTAAAATAAATACACCAAAGAAATTAGCAACGCCCATACCGAATGTGGTAAGTGCAAGACCGGTTACATTCTGGTTTGCACGAAGGGTAATGGTAAGGAAGCTGAAAATCAGCCCTCCCAGCATGGAGGCTGCAATTGCTGCCACAAGCGCCAGGATCACACATATCCAACCCTTTGGATCTGCTGAATTTTTCTCGTAAAAATAGGAGCTGGCGAAGCCAGCAAAGCCGCCAAGATACATAATTCCCGGAACACCAAGATTCAGGTTTCCGGATTTCTCAGTGGTAATCTCACCCATGGAACCAAACATGATAATTGTTCCAAATGGAATTGCCCTGATGATCCACGCAATCAGATTACTCATTTAGTGCACCTCCTTTTTGGAACCACGGAAAATCATTTTATAGTTGATGAAGAATTCACTTCCAAGGATAAAGAACAGAATCACGCCTTCAATAATACTTGCTGCATAATCGTTCAGGCTGTATGCAGAAGCAATCTCTGCTGCACCTTTGGAAAGGAAGATCAGCAGGAAGGAGATCAGAGCCATATAAAACGTATTAAACTTTGCAAGCCATGCTACAATAATGGCGGTAAATCCGTTTCCACCTGCAGATGTGGTGGAAATGGTCTGGTCTCTTCCTGCTACGATCAGGAAACCAACCAGACCGCAGATAGCACCGGAAATGATCATGGTACGGATGGTTACCCATTTAACATTAATTCCGGCATATCTTGCTGTGTTCTCAGATTCTCCTACTACGGTAATCTCATAGCCCTGTTTAGAATATTTCAGATAGAAGAACATTACAAACATGAGAATCATTACAATGAGAATGTTAATATTATATCTCTGTCCCATAAACTGCGGGAACCATCCAACCTGTGTAGACATGTTCAGCTTACCAAGGCTGGAAGCCTTTCCTCGAAGGATATTGGTCATGCATGCAACAATACTGGTTGCCACATAATTCATCATAAGGGTAAAAAGTGTCTCATTTGTATTCCAGTACGCCTTGAATACTGCCGGAATAAAGCCCCAGAGACCTCCGGCAATCACGCTGGTAAGGAACATCACCAGAAAAAGCACCGGGGTAGGAAGGCTGGCACCACATTTTACCATAACCATAGCTGTGGCAAGGCCTCCCATCAGCACCTGTCCCTCTGCGCCAATGTTCCAGAAGCGCATTTTAAACGCAGGAGCAAGGGCAATACCAATGCAGAGAAGGGTTACCAGATCTCGCATTGCCCAGGAAAAACGGATGCTTGTCATAAAAGTACCATTTAACATAACACCATATACAGATAATGGATTCAGGCCTGTTACACTATAAATAAAAATCGCGTCTACTACAAGCGCCAGAATAATGGCAGCCGCACGAACCCATACCTTGTACCCGAAGCTACTTCTGTCACGCTTAATAATTCGGATCAAGGGTTCTTTAGTTTTTGTGTCACTCATTTATTTTCCCTCCTTCCGAAGATTTGTCATAAGAAGTCCAACTTCTTCTTTCGTAGTCGTTCTGGCATCCAGAATACCATTCTCTTTACCGCCGCAAAGTACCAGAATACGGTCACACAGATCAATGAGAACGTCCAGATCCTCACCTACATAGACTACGGCAACCCCCTCTTTCTTCTCTTCATCCAGAAGATTATAGATGGTATAAGAGGTATTGATATCAAGGCCTCGCACTGCATAGGCAGTCATCAGTACAGTAGGTGCTTCTGCAATCTCACGGCCTACCAGAACCTTCTGTACATTTCCTCCGGAAAGGCGGGATACCGGAGTATTCAGGCTTGGAGTCACAACTTCAAGCTCTTCCTTAACCTTCTCTGCCATTTTCTTCGGGGTACGCATATCTGTAAGCGGGGATGCACCCTTTCCATAGCTTTTCAGAAGCATATTTCCGGTCATACCCATAGAACCTACAAGGCCCATTCCCAGACGGTCTTCCGGCACAAATGCAAGGTGAACACCTGCATCACGGATTTTCTTCGGTGTTTTTCCAACCAACTGAAGGGGCTGATTTTCTTTTCCTCTTTCGTAAAACTCAATACTGCTGCCCTGGCCTGTAATCTGAAGTCCTGCAATGGCTTCCAGAAGCTCTTTCTGTCCATTTCCGGAAATTCCGGCAATTCCCAGGATTTCACCTCCATAAACGTCAAAGCTTACATCATCCAGCACCTTAATGTCCTCCCGGTTATAGACGGTCAGATGGGAAACAGAAAGTCGTTTCACCGGATTTACAGGTGCGGAACGGGCAATATTCAGTTCCACCTTCTTGCCTACCATCATCTCTGTGAGAGAATTTTCAGTGGCCTCGCAGGTATCTACGGTACCTATGTACTCTCCTTTTCTCAGAATGGCAACGCGGTCGGAAATCTCCAGAACCTCGTGAAGCTTATGGGTAATAATGATAACGGATTTATTATCTGCCTTCATATTTCGGATAACCTCAAACAGACGGGCTGTCTCCTGAGGTGTCAGTACTGCTGTCGGCTCATCCAGGATCAGAATGTTTGCACCTCTGTAAAGAACCTTTACAATTTCCAGAGTCTGTTTCTGGGATACGCTCATCTCGTAAACCTTCTGATTCAGGTCCAGATCAAAGTGGTACCTGTCACAGATAGCCTGTGCTTTTTTACGAACCTCTTTCAGATCAAATTTCTGTTTTTTATCAAGACCAAGCGCAATATTCTCAGTGGCACTGAATACGTCGATCAGTTTAAAGTGCTGGTGAATCATACCGATTCCCAGATCGTAGGCATCTTTTGGAGAGCGGATTTCCACTTTCCTACCGTCTATCATGATCTCGCCGGAATCTGGAAAATAAATACCGGAGATCATATTCATAAGAGTGGTCTTGCCACTTCCATTTTCTCCCAGAAGGGAGAGAATCTCACCTTTTTTTACGTCAAGGTTGACATTTTTGTTGGCAACAACTTTTCCAAATGTTTTGGTAACATTTTTTAATTGAATGGCATATTCCAAAGTGTTGTGCCTCCCTTCCCGTTTTATAATCAAGGCAAAACAAGCTCTTCTGGTTTTGCCTATCTTTGAAGCGTTCGCCAAAATCCCACATCCGCGTGGATTTTAACTTTCCCGCTTACGAAACAAAAGGGAAGCCTTTTTACAGCTCCCCTTTTGGATTTCATGTAATTCGATAACTGTTCAGGTTTCTTCCCAGCTACCTGCTCCGCGATGCACAGAAATCATGCTTCGCAGGATTTCGCATTACTGCTTATTCAACAGCGTCTGCGTCCTCTGTGATTCCATCAATACGAAGTGTAAAGTATGGAGCGCTTCTGAATGTGGACTCTGCAAAGTGTCCATCCTCGATAGCCTCAACAGTCTCGCCCTGATATACAACAGTTGCAGGATCAGTTGTGTAATCCATGAAGGAAAGGTCAACCGGTGCAGAAGTAACTTCCTCGCCGCCTACAGTAAATGTAGAGGTATCAAACACCTGAAGAGAACCGTCTTTCAGTTTACCCTCGATGTCAGCAACGTAATCTGCAGTTCCTTCTGCACAGGACTCACCAAGTTCTGTGATTCCTACTGCATCGTCATTATATCCTGCGGACCAGTCCTGCTCAAGGTCACCACCGCCCATTACGGTTGCAATTGCATGTTTGTAGTATACTGCCCAGTTATTGGTAGCAGAGGTAAGTGCTGCTGTAGGAGCAGTCTCAAGCATATCAATATTGTAGCCTACAGAGTAGCAGATCTTGCCATCATCGTGAAGCTTCTGTGTAGCTGCAGGAGCACCTGTAGAGTCTGCATGCTGTCCAATGATCACACAGCCGTTTGCAATAAGTGCCTCAGCTGCTGCACCCTCTTTGTCAATATCAAACCAGGAGTTTGTGTACTTAACTTCCATTACAACGTTCGGAACAACGCTCTTAATACCAAGGTAGAATGCGGTATAACCGGAAACAACCTCAGCATAGCTGAATGCTCCAACATAACCAACCTTTACATTGCCGTCTGCATCAAAGCTGTCTGGCTGTGTCTCTGTAGTAAGAGTACCATCCTCAAGAATCTCTTTCAGCTTCAGACCAGCTACAACACCGGATACATAGCGGGATTCATAGATGTTGGTGAATGCATTCTTGAAATTCTCGCATCCGCTGATTGCTGCAAAATCACCTGTCATGGAAACGAATGTTACATCCGGGTATTCCTGAGCAGCCTGTACCAGATAAGTCTGATGTCCATAGCTGTTACCGATTACCAGGGAGCATCCCTGTCCAACAAGGTCGATTGCTGCATCGTAGCAGCTGGAGTCTTCCGGAACTTTGTATTTCCAGATGATCTGGCTGTCGTCAAGGCCCAGCTCTTTAGCTGCTTCCTTAACACCGGCGATATGAGCTGCAGAATATCCTTCTGTCTCATCACCTACAAGAATAACTCCCATCTTGAAGTTCGGATCAGCTTCAACGCTGTCCTCGTCAGCGGCATAAACAACAGAAGCGAAGGCGGTCATTGTAAGCACCATCACTGCTGCAAGAAGAAGGCTGACTACTTTTTTACACATTTTTTTCATTTTACTTCCTCCTTGATATTTTTATTTGCCTGAGACTTTCCCCCTCTATGTAAGAAAAATCTTAAACGTTACAGTTATTTTATTTTTTTTCTAATTAAATGTCAACCATTTATATATAATTCAAAAAATATTTTTGAACAAATGATAATTTTTTTGTAAAAATATTTTTACGCGTTCTTCATAATCTTACTTTATCATTTTTCTTATTAGCCACGCGGAAAGCTCTTGGCGTTACCCCATATCTTTCCTTGAATACACGGTGAAAATAACTGTTGTTCTCATATCCCACTGCTGCAATGATATCGCTGATGGGAAGGTCTGTATCACACATCAGTTCCACAGCTTTACTAAGACGTTTCCGCTGAAGCAGCTCCTTAAAATTAAAGCATGTTGTTTTTTTTATCATTTTGCTTAATACATGCATGGGAAGGTGAAGCATGTCGCATAGCTCAGTCAAGGTGGCCGTACGGTATTTCTGCTCAATATAATCCAGAGTCGTCATGGATATCATGTTCTCGTACTGATTTGGAAGGCGCATTTCCACATACTGTACAGAGTCCATAAGATAAAGAAAAATAAGTCCCATGGTAGTCTGATTGATTTTATTCTGGTTGCCCCTTCCTGTTACAAGGGAATAAATAATATTTTCCAGAAGATTCTGGATCTGCAGCACCTCAGATACCTTAAAATGAAGATATTCTCCCTGCTGGTTATCCCGGCGCAGTACATTCACCAGAAAATCTGCCAGAACATTATTATTTCCTGCCATTGAATATGCCACATCAAAAAACTCCGGCAATACCATAAAATTTATGGCAATGTCACTCCTGCCAGCTGCAAGAATCTCATGATGGGTAAACTGATTCAGAAAAAGCAGTTCCCCTTTTCGCACAATAACCTGTTTGCCATCTATAATATTCGTAAGAGTTCCCTCGCATACGTAGAGTACTTCCACATAATTATGGCGGTGAAGGGGAAAATGAACAAACCTGGTATGGGTGCGGATTGCGATCAGCTTTCCTTCCTCCAGCATCTTATTGCTGTCAATGGTAAAATCGCTTCCAGACGTGTAAAGATCCCTGTCCACTTCTGCTTCTCCGTTCAGGATCCTTCTCTCTTCTTCTGTAATTTCACGAAGCTGCTCCAAGAGTTCTCTCTGCACTGCACATACCTCCTGCTGCATGATTTCTGTTTTTCTAATTATATACACAAAAAGAAGTTAGTGTCAAAACCTCTTTTCACACTAACTTCTTCCGCTATTTTTAATCTCTATTTTTTCTTTTTCAGGACCCTTGTTGCCAGCGGCTGCATAATCTCATCCGCCGCGCCGTAGATCACTTCATATTCTGCTGGAACCGGAACTGCCTTGGTTTCTCTTGCATAGTTCTGGATAAACAGATATTCATTTTCCTGATTTTCACGTAAGGTGACAGAAACCTCTGCCGGTACGAATCCCAGCGGTGCCTGAATGCCAGCTTCCTTTGATGCCTTTCCGTAGAAATCACTGTAGAAAGCCTGTTCCATATCTGCGCCAACGTAATATACGTGACCTTTTCCATATGCTTTATGTGTCACTACAGGAGCTCCCGCATAGAAGTCATCGCCATAGCGCATAAGCACTTCTGCATCAGAAACCTTTACCAGCTCACAAAGGTTCTTGCAAGTGTAGGTGCCGCTGATTCCCAGATGATTGCCCGGTTCTGAAATTCCATGGTTCTCTTCCCAGTCATAAAGAGCATCGATCTCCGTAGTACGAAGACCGGCTGCCTCCATAAGCCCGTATGGTGTTCCTCCAAGGAAGCACTTGTCTGTACCATCCACAAGGCCGGTCCAGTAAGTGATCACCAGGGTTCCGCCATTTTCTGCATATGCTCTTAATTTTTCTTCGTAACCATCTTTGAACATATAAGCCATTGGCGCTGCCACGATCTTATAGCTGGAAAGCTCATGCTCCATAGAGATCACATCCACATTCAGTCCCTGTTCCCGCAGGGCGCGGTACTGCTTCTGTACCGCTTCTGTGTAGAACATGTTCTCATTCCGCGGTCCCTGTGCATCCTGGATTGCCCAATTATTTTCTCTGTCATAAAGGACTGCTGCCGGAGACTTCATCTGGCTGCCGCAGACTTCCTTCAGTGCCTCCAGAGCCTCTCCAACCTCTGTCACTTCTTTAAACACGCGGGTATCCTCTCCGCCATAGTGGTCGATCACTGCGCCGTGGAATTTTTCAGAAGCCCCCTGGCTCTGATGCAGCTGGAAGTATAAAACGCTGTCGGAGCCGTGAGCTACTGCCTGAAGAGAGGCAGCCAGCATCATTCCCGGCTTTTTCAGCTTATTGATGGGCTTCCAGTTTGTGGCAGATGGGCAGGACTCCATGAGAAGAAATGGCTGATTCTTAATGCTCCTCATCAGATCATGCTGCATACCTGCATCAATGGCAGTGAAAAATTCCTCTTTCTTATGCCAGCTTGGATAGTTGTCCCAGGATACCACATCCAGAACATCGCGGAACTTCTTGTAATCAAGACCGTTGTAATCATACATCAGATTGGCTGTTACCGGCAGTTCAGAACCACCTTCACGGATTGCAGCAACCTCTCCTTTGATGAAATCAATGGTGCGGTCTGTAACGAACCGATTCCAGTCAAGCTTCAAGGCATGAAGCTCGTTCTCCCCCTTTGGGGAAGGGGCTTCAATCTGATCGAAGCTATTGTAAATATGGCTCCAGAATGTGGTGCACCAGCTGGAATTCAGCTTCTCAATGGTTCCATATTTTTCTTTCAGCCATTCCCGGAATTTCTGCTGGCAAAGAGGGCAATAGCATTCTCCGCCAAACTCATTGGAAATGTGCCACAGAATCACACCAGGATGACTGCCCAGTCTCTGGGAAAGCAGCTTGTCCATATCGTGAACTTTCTGACGATATACCGGAGATGTATAGCAATGATTATGTCTGCCTCCGAAAAATCTTCTGGTGCGGTCCGGATCCATGCGAAGGACCTCCGGATACTTATCGGCCATCCACTTTGGCCTTGCGCCTGACGGTGTTGCCAGGATCGTGGAAATTCCCTCTTTATATAAGTTGTCAATAATCTCTTCCAGCCAGCCCAAATTGTATTTTCCTTCTTCCGGTTCCAGTACTGCCCAGGAAAAGATTCCTACAGATACTGTATTAATATGGGCTTTTTTGAAATATTCAATGTCTTTTTTCAGAATGTCCGGGCGGTCAAGCCACTGCTCCGGATTGTAATCACCACCATGCAGCATACGGCCATATTCTATTTTTTTTGCCATCTCAATCTCCTTTTTGTTGCCATGATAAGAGTATTTTTGTTACTGGCCACGGAGTGAGCAGTAACGTATTTTTTCTCAGATTCCCTTAAATACAAATGAAAACTCCATAGGCTTACTTGTATCCAGCAGATATTCTTCCTGGGTTCTTGCTCCCCAGCTGTCGTCTCCGGCAATTCCCATCTGGCCTTTTGCCACGCGCACTACTGTATAATGAATCTGGGGCAGCTCATATGGATGCATTGCATTTTCCATCTCATGAGGTGTGTATGGCAGGGCAGAGAACATCATCGGGCCATTTTCTTTATCCATCTCAAAAAGCATTCCTCTGCCTTTCCGGTCTGTGATCTTCGCCCATCTGACCTCTTCCTTGGCACCGCATTCCTGTGGAACCATATATCTTGCCACATTATCTTTTACCATATTGTCGTAGATTCCGAGCTTTGCACCTTTCTTACGGTCTGCATAGGTCTCAGATTCTCCAAGTCCATACCAGGATACATGGTCATAATCTGCATTAAACTTGAAAATCACACCAAATTCCGGCATATCGCCAAGCTCCTTCACCGGATCATAGGAAAGTGTGGTACGAACTCTTCCATCTCCGAAAACTTCATAAGCAAGTGTACACTCAGCTGCCGGAATAGTGGGAAGAAAATAGGTATAGGATACCTTTACGGAATGCTCTTTTTCCTCTACCTTTGGTGCATTTCCAGGTCCATATGCCGCTCCGCGGTAATCCTTATGGTTTACATACATGCTGGCAAGCTTCCACTGTCCGTAGCGCATTGCCATCAGATTTCCACAGTCATTGTCTGTTGGTGCACGCCAGAAATTAGGCTTCGGAATTGCCTCGATCATTTCTTTTCCTGCGTATTTATAGGAAGCAAGACCACCGTTCAATACGGAGAAAAGCACCTCAAATTCCGCTCCGCGCACGCCAATATTATGGGTACTGTGAATTACCTCCAGATGCTCTGTGCAAGGTTTCACAGCTGCTTCCACCTGGTAAACATACTGTCCAAAGGCAACCTCATGACCTGCTTTCGCCCATGGCATATCCTCTTTCAAATGGAAAGAAACAGTTACCGTGTACTCGCCGGCTTTTTCCTCCTTCTTAAATGGAAGAGCATATTCCACCTGGCTCAAAGGAGCCACTGCTGTATCCAGTACTTCTGTACGAATTACGTTTCCATCCTTCTGAAGGGTTACTCTGCATTCAAATGTGTCCGTATTTACAAACAGATTTTTGTTGATCACATTCACGGAATCAGCACTTACCTGTGCGGTAATATTCTGATAATTAAATTTCACTTCCTGCATCTTCGGAGACGCATCACGATTTCCGCCATATGCAATACCATTTCCACTGAAATTATAATCAGTAGGACGCTCGCCAAAATCTCCACCATATGCCTGGAACTCTTTTCCATAACGGTCTTTTTTGTAAATAGACTGATCGATATAATCCCAGATAAAGCCACCCTGATATTTCGGCTCTGTATCTGTCAGATCTGTATATTTATGCATGGCACCGCAGGAATTTCCCATGGCATGGGTATACTCACAACAGATAAAGGGCTTGGAAGCATCTTTTGCAAGAAACTCTTTAATTGCTTCCACAGATGGATACATCTGGCTTTCCATATCGCTGGTAGCGTTATATCTGCGGTCATGGCAGACACCTTCATAATGTACCAGACGGGTAGGATCTGCATTTCTAAAGAGCTGGGACATTTCAAAAATATCCTTACCACCGAAGGACTCATTTCCACAGGACCAGATCAGGATTGCCGGATGGTTCTTATCTCTCTGATACATGGAATTGGCGCGGTCTAACATCATAGACTGCCATTCCGGCTTATCATGGGGAACCACATAAGTATAGTCCTTCGTAAATTCCGCTGTATCCCAGGAGCCGTGACTTTCCAGGTTGGTCTCATCGATCATGTAAATTCCAAACTCATCACAAAGCTGGTAGATCAGAGAAGCATCCGGATAATGACAGGTGCGGATGGCATTGATGTTATTCTGCTTCATGATGGTCAGATCCTTGCGTAGCTCTGCTTCGGATACACATCTTCCTGTTATGGAACTGAATTCATGACGGTTCACACCTTTAAATACAATTCGTTTTCTATTTAAAGTCATAATTCCGTCTTTCATTTCAAATCGGCGGAAACCGACTTTCTGAGGGATCACTTCTTGAAGAATACCATTCTCATCGAAAACCTCCATGATCAAATCGTAGAGTTGAGGATCTTCTGCACTCCAGAGAATCGGATTCTCCACTGTCCAGCTAAATGTATCAGCAATACCTTTCTGAACGGTTCTGCCAGCAGCTTCAGTGGCTGCATCTTTTCCGTTCCGGTCACTTCCTGTACTTGCTGCATTTTCGCCTAAGCTCTTATTTTCCTCCAATATGGTCTGTCCATTTTTTGACAGAGCAATATGCACATTTCCCTTTCCCCAGGTGCTGGTCTTGACTTCAAACCGGGCTTTGTTAAGGCTCTCATCCGGGATTGCGCGGATCTGGAGATCATACACATGCACACCCGGTACTGTATAAAGATAAACCTCCCGGTAAATTCCGGAGAAGCGATAGAAATCCTGATCCTCGCACCAGCTGCTGGCTGTCCACTTGAACACCTGAGCTGCCAGCTTATTTTCCCCTTCTTTCACATAATCGGTGAGTTCAAATTCTGACGGGGTAAAAGAATCTTCACTATATCCTACAAACTGGCCATTCAGCCAGAGAGCGATTCCACTTTCTGCACCCTGGAAGGAAATAAAAAGACGTTTTCCTTTCATCTGTTCCGGCACTGTGAAATATTTCACATAGCTTGCCACAGGATTGAAATGCTCCGGAATCTTCCCTGGGTGAATATCCTCGTGTCCTTCCCATGGATACTGCACATTGGCATACTGAGGTGCATCGTAGCCCTCCATCTGGATATGGGCCGGCACACGGATGTCATCCCAGTCTTTGCAGGAATAATCTTCTCTCTCGAAGCCTTTTATGGTATTTCCGTAATTGCGGGCATAATGGAATTTCCAGATTCCATTTAAGCTGTGGCGGTAAGAAGTCTCACCTGTGGAAGCCTCTTCCACGTTTGCATAAGTGATATGATCGGAGTGCGCCTCCATTCTTCCGTCTTTAAAATACTCGGGATTCTTAACTAATGAATAATCAAATTCCTTCATATATAATCCTTTCTCGATACTGTTCACTGGTAACAACAGTAACCCTCTCTCTAAACGTTGCGGGCAATATTTTCCAGATGCCCTGTACTGGTTTTATTATAGTAATATAAACTTTCTATTTCCATGGAATTTTTACAGAACAATATATAAAAATCGTCCATAGATTGCGTATCCATGTTCAGAAAAAAGGGCGCCGCAAATAAATCGCAGCACCCTTAGATTTTCAAACTTATTTCACCGCACCGGTGATACCTTCTGCAAACTGCTTCTGCAGAACGAAGAATACAACCATGGTCGGAATGGAACAGAATAATACGCCGCACATCAGCATACCGTAATCGGTTACATAGCCTGTGATCAGGTTGGCGATCAGCATTGGCATTGTGATGGCTTTGTTATCTGTCATAATTACCTTCGGCCACAGGTATGCATTCCAGGCATTCATAAAGGTAATAACAGCGGCTGCCGCGTAGGTGGATTTCATGGTTGGAATAAACATCTGGAAAAAGATTCTCACTTCGCTTAAGCCGTCAATTCGTGCTGCTTCGATAATATCTACTGGAAAAGCTCTTGCATTCTGTCGGAACATCATGATCATAAATGGTGTGGAAATGATCGGAAGGATAAATCCGATGGATGTATTCAGAAGCTTCGCTTTTGAGAACATCTTAAACAACGGAACCATAGTAGCAACCTGAGGAACCATCATGGCAAGAAGGAGAATAGAAAACAATCTGTCTTTTCCTTTGTCATGATATACTTCGAATCCGTATCCGGCGATGGAACAGATCAGAAGGCAGATCACTGTAGTCAGGATTGCATAGAAGAAAGAGTTTCCAAGTGCTCTCCAAAGTGGCTGCTGGGATGTCAGGTTCTTAAAGTTCTCCATGAAATAGCTTCCCGGAATAATACGTCCGCGTGATACATCCGTGGAGGTATTTGTAGCTGCTGAAATCATCCAGTACAGCGGGAAAACGGAGAAAAATGATACAATGATCAGAAAAATGTATGTAGGAATCAATCTTCTCTGGATTGCAGATTTGTTTTTCTTAGTCACGAGTATCACCTACTTTCAAGTTGATAAATGCCAGAACTGCTACCATAATAAAGATAATAAAGGACATTGCTGCTGCATATCCGAAGTTCGGCACGTTGACAAAACAGGTATTGTAAACATAATGTGACATTGTGATGGTTGAGTTTGCAGGACCACCCTTTGTCAGGTTCATGGACTCATCAAACAGCTGTAAGGTACCGTTGATGGACATGATGAAGGTCATGATAATAGTCGGCTTCAGAAGCGGTACTGTGATCTTCCAGAAGGTTTTCCATCCGTTTGCACCATCGATCTTCGCTGCCTCATAAACAGAATATTCGATGTTCTGAAGTCCTGCCAGATAGAATACCATATTGTATCCGGTCCATCTCCAGATCAGGGCGATGATAATAACAATCTTCGCACTGGTGGAGTTTCCAAGGAAATTATATCCTGTGGAGAGAATTCCCAGTTTCATCAGAACACTGTTGACCAGACCGTCTGTTGCAAACATGGAACGGAAGATCAAGGAATAGGAAACCAGGGAAGTTGCACATGGAAGAAATACACATGTACGGAAAAAGCCTTTGAACTTCAGGTCTTTGTTGTTCAGAAGCTGTGCAAGCAGAATCGCAAGAATCAGCATGATCGGAACCTGAATGATCAGATACAGGAATGTGTTGCCAATGGACTGCTGGAACACTTTATCTGCAAGGATACGTTTGTAGTTACTGAAGATTGGATCTGCAAAACGCATATTTGCGCCGGCACCTGTCTGCAGGGAAATGATAAATGCCCGAATCATTGGATAAAAGCTCATGATGGCGATCATGATAGAAGCTGGTGCCAGGAATATCCATCCGGCAGCTTTCTGCTTCGTAGCCAGTGTCATACCTTTTTTCTTGGAATTCACAGGAACTCCTCCTTTCAAGCCTATATATACTGCAACTTTTCCATCTAACAGCTGTACCAGTGAGCAAAATATTTTTATGTAACTTCCTTTTGCTCAGCCGTACAACTGTTAGATAGGCGCCTGTATGGAGTAACAGGCATTTTCTTTGAACAGAAAACGGAGGACTACTTAGCAGTCCCCCGCCTCCTAATAATTAATTCCTATTTAATTTCAATTACTTGTCCCGGAAAGGATTACTCAGTCATCTTGAATGCCAGTGTATCCTGTGCTTCCTGAAGAGCGTCTTCCTTAGCTGTTCCGTTTACGATATTAACAACAGCTGTGTTTACGCACTCTCTTGCCTCATAGTGATATGGAGTCTTTGTGAACTCCGGAATATGAGAAGAGTACTCTACGATTGTTGAGAAAATCGGCTGTCCGCCAAAGAACTCGTTTGGCTCGTTGTAAACATCAGACTCACCAGCTGGCAGATAGCAGGAAATAGCACCTGTCTCAGAAAGGATTGCATCATAGAAGTCTGTGCTGGAGCCAAATGTGCTTGCAAGGAAGTCCTCAGCAAGCTCTACATTCTTGCAGTTAGAGGTAATATACCAGGAAGATCCACCGTTGTTTGCATAGTTTGTAGCTGTGTCAACACCGTCAACCTTAGGCATTGTGGTGATTCCCCATAAGCCTTTCTGATCTTCTGTGGACATCAGAGTAGCTGTGATCCAGTTACCATTTACAATACCAGCAGCCTCACCGCTTGTGATGGTTGCAATGTACTCATCCCAGTTGTTTACAAGTTTCACAACGTCGTTCTGAACCAGCTCTGTGTAAAGGTCGATACATTTCTCAGCTGTCTCATTGCCAACGATATAAGC
This sequence comes from Ruminococcus sp. RTP21484sp1_RTP21281st1_A8_RTP21281_210402, assembly GCF_040914025.1. Lineage (NCBI taxonomy): Bacteria > Bacillati > Bacillota > Clostridia > Eubacteriales > Oscillospiraceae > Ruminococcus > Ruminococcus sp. RTP21484sp1_RTP21281st1_A8_RTP21281_210402. The sequence goes on along the minus strand of NZ_JBCPGE010000025.1, from coordinate 41,978 downwards.
TTCGCCGTCTTCGTTAACGAAGTTCGCACCACAGGACTGGATCATCATCATAAGGGTATCGCCGCCTGTTGCTTCGCTTGTAAGAAGGTATTTGCCGGTCTTCTCGTGAATATCTTTACCAATCTCTTCGAATTTGGACCATGTGATATCTGTAAGGTCATCCAGTGTATATCCTGCTTCTTCAAGGATATCGGTACGGTAGCAGGCGATAACAGCACCGTTATCAAACGGAACACCGTAATGTGTATCATCTACCATAGAATAGGACTGTTTCAGAGCTCCGAAATCATCCCAGTTAACATTCATATCTTTCAGGTCTGTGAAAGCATCTGGATAAGCTTTCAGGAATTTCTGATAGCTGTTATCCTGCATGAGAACGATATCCGGAAGTGTGCTGTAGTCACCAGCGTTAGCTGCTGTAGTAAGCTTGGTCTGGCAGTCATCAGAAGATGTCTCGATGATATCTACTGAAAAGCCTTCATGATCAGCTGCATACTGATCAGCTGCGATCTGCATGGACTTGATATTGAAGTTCTGGTCCCATGCCCATACGGTTAATGTGTTGTCGTTGTCCTCTGCAGATACAACTGTTGCTCCTGCTGCCATGGAAGCTACCATTGCACCTGTAAGTAATACGGTAAGTACTTTTTTCTTCATAGAAATATCCTCCCTTAAAATTGTTTCTCTGTATTTCTTATGAATGTATTATACCATCCGCATATAGGGTGATGTATGCAATACCGCTCATATAATGTGCATTTTCGACCATTATGCTTATTTTTTTCTTTTTCATGTTTCATTCATTTTTTCACAATTTTTCGTCATGTTTACGAAGCATGTGGTTTTTTTTCACTAATGTACACATGTATTATTTGATTTTCTGTACTTTTTCACAAATTTTATATGTATATTTTGTGAACTATTCACATTCTTTTATTTTATTTCTATGCAAAAAAGACTTTCTGAGGATACCTGGTTTTCAGGGTATGGAGCATCTCTTCCGTAAGGTCCAGAAGTAATTTGATCTTACGTCCGTCTTCCTTAATGATCATTGTGTAATAGGGAGTATCTTCTTCATAGGAAGTATAATCATACTTCTTTAAGTGCTCTGTTCCACCGTTCTTTTTGTATTTTGCCACTGAGCCATGCCAGTGAGGGTCTACCACCTCCAGCTGCCGGAGGTCCAGCTCATGGGCTGTCTTACGGTACTTGTTTCCATAAATCACATCTATGGTAAGCTGTTCATTTTCCATTATGTATTCATAATCCCGCTGGCAAAAGGTCCCGTAAATAAAATAAAGACCTGCCAGGCAAAAACCAGCCAGCATAAAGGCCTGGGATATGGTAATTCCCATAACAACAAACACTACGGCAAAAAATACCATGGTCTTTTTTAATACTCCGGAAAGCCTCTTTTTCTTTCTGGTCACCTGTTCTACTATTTTGTAATCGTACATTCTACCATCCCTTCTCTGAATGAATATCAAATTTCAAGAGCTGCTGTTCATAATTTTCCGGGCGTTTCCGCCACTCTGCCGGCGACATTCCCATCAGCTGGCGGAAGTTCCGGTTAAATGTGGAATTGGTTGTAAAGCCACATTTGTAGGCAATATCTGCGATAGACTCATCCGTCTTTTTCAGGATCTCACAGGCAGTCTGAATCCTTACTTTGTTAATATATTCCAGAGGGCTCATGTGCATATAGGAGGTAAACACCCTGCGAAAATGAGTCTCACTGATATGGCAGGCTTTTGCCAGATCACCAATTCGGATATCTTCCATATAACATTGTGAAATATAGTCCACAGCCCTGGAAATCATGTTAGTGATTTTTCCTTTTTCCTCAATATTTTCTTCTGCAGAGGAACGGTTCATTCTTGCCACTTCCGCAAGCAGTGCCAATAATACCCCATTTGCTTCTTCCAGGTAAAACTCATCACTGGCACGCATAATTTCCAGTATCTTGATTATTTTGTTGGAAAGGCTTTTATATTCTGATTCTTTCAGGCAAAGTGCTTTTGAATAAATACGCTGGATCATTTTTTCTGCCCTGAGGGGCGTTCCTGCTGCCACCTGCAGAAAGCCTTCCACATCGATAAACAGATATTCCCATTTGCTGATATTTCCCACATCGCTGGTGGTCGTATGGGGAAAGTTTGGTGGAATAATGGTAAATTCCCGCCCTGCAAAACGTATAGGCGCTTCTCCTAACACCAGCTCTCCTTCGCCACTGTAGCAGAAACCGATCTCCAGATAGTTGTGAAAGTGAAGGTAATCCACATCCCTTCCATAATTCTGCACCCACTTTTCACCAAGAAGTGCCAGAATGGGGATTCCATCCTGCATCTGGTAATAGCGGAATTCCATTTTCATTTTTCGTTTTTTCGCCATGTAGTCTCCTATAACAAAATTAAAAATATAGTTTTTTTATCATACCACACTTTCCTTGTAAAAAGGGAATTTTTCTGCTATTCTCTTTTTAGATAAACGCAAAAAAGGAGGATACTTATGTCCCAAACCCAGATTTTATTATATAATTTTAAAGATGAGGATCGTCTTCGCCAGATCCGTAGATATTTGAACCGGCACAGAATCTCTGTCCGCATGGTACAGCAGCCAGAGTACCTGGAAAGTCTCGGATTTCTCTTCGAGATTCCTGGTTTTTCTAAGAATCCGGTATTTAACCTTGGAAAAAATTTTCAGGAAGAAATGATGGTGCTGAAGGATTTTTCCAGTGAGCAGCTGGATGAATTTCTGGCTTTCTTTAAGGAAAATGGCCTGCTGCCAGTGAACTTAAAAGCTATGCTTACACCGGTTACGGTTCACTGGGATTCTTTGAAGCTGCATGATGAGCTTATGAAAGAACATACGGAGATGCATTCACACAAATAAGCCAAATCAAGATCTGCTTCCTTGTCTGGATGAAGGCGCCGCAGCGGGCTACGGCAACCGAATTCGGGCAAAATGTACCGCAAAGTGTGCGTGCAGATTGCGGGAATAATTTTTCAGACACACTTTAGAGCGTATCTGAAAATCCAGGACGCGAAAGGCCCTGCACTCGGCAGGGCCTTTTCTTTATTAACATCTAATCTTAAACGGTCTGATTAGTACAGTTTAGCCATCTCTTCGATGTTGTCTGGGTTGAACTCAAGCGGAGCGCCAAGAACTACTTCTGTACCACCGTCATCAGCTGCTGTGATTGTGTAGTCACCAAGGTCACCAGCTGTGAAGGTTTCATCAGCAGCACCTGTGATCTCGTCGTTGATCAGAGCGATTGTTGTCAGAGCGGAAAGTTTTCCAAGGCCCTGCATATCCCACAGATAGAAGTATGGGCAGGAATGCTCATCATCAGCACCTGTGTACTCAAGCATCTCAGATGGAAGTCCAAGACCTGTCAGTTTGCAAGCAGATCCGTTGTCCTGAAGGTATTTAGCAGCTGCAGCGATACCAACTGTTGTAGGTGCGCAGATAACTTTCAGATCCGGATATTTCTCAAGAAGAGCTGCTGTCTGGTCTGTGGATTTCTGTGGCTCGTCATCGCCATATGCAACTTCTACAAGCTCAAGCTTGGAATATTTGTCATCCTCTTCCATAATCTTCTTCATAGCATCGATCCATGCGTTCTGGTTTGCAGCCTGAGAAGTAGCGGAAAGAATTGCGAACTGTCCCTCTCCACCTGCGATATCAAGGCAAGCATCAAGAAGAGCCTGTCCTACAGCAACAGTACCAGCCTGGTTGATGAAGATCTGACGGCTGTCTGGGTTTGTAGCAGAGTCGAAGCAGGAGATCTTGATTCCTTCATCCATAGCTTCCTGTAATTTTGCCTGAAGTGCGTTAACATCATTTGCAGAGATGCAAATTGCATCGTAGTCCTGAGAGATCAGGTTGTCAAGAACTTTGATCTGAGCATCTGCTGTAGCTGCCTCTGGGTAAACAGTATCAACTGTAGCTCCCTCTGCTTCAGCTGTCTCTACGAAGGATTTTGCAGCGATTTCGAAGAATGCGTTACCAGCTGATTTACCAACCAGTGCGATTTTCTTTCCGTCAGCGGAACCAGCCATAGCCGGAACTGCGGATCCAAGGATCATTGCTCCACAAAGAAGTGCGCTTACGATTTTTTTGTTCATGTTTTTTTCCTCCCATGGAATAATATAGTTTTTGTATTTGTAACTGCCCCGCCTTCTGCGAAGCAGTTTACAAGCTTTATAAGGTTATATATGAGTTCGTTAAGGATTTTTTATTTTGCTGTTTTTGCTTTTTTCTGAATCTCTTTGATGATGTTCGGAAGTGCAACTGCGCCGATCAGAAGCACACCGATGATCAGCAGGATAACCTGCGGATGAATGTTTCTCTGTCCAAGTCCAACACGAAGGCAGACGATGATAAATGCGGAAATCAGACCGCCTGCGATATTACCTTTACCACCTGTGGAGGAGATTCCTCCGAATACTGCCATTGCAATGGCATCCATCTCAAATCCGTTACCAGTTGTGGTATTTGCACCGAATGAGGAAGACATCAGGAACAGTGCACACAGTCCGGAGATGGTTCCCATCAGAGTGTAGATCACGAAACGGATCTTCTGTACATGGATTCCGGAGTAGTAAGCTGCAAGACGGTTGGTACCGATTGCATATACTCTGCGTCCGAAGGTACATTTTCCAAGGATAACTGCTGCGATGATTCCAAGGATCAGAACCAGGAAAAGAATGTAAGGAACACGTCCTACTTTTCCGCCAAGTGCAGCAAAGCCTTCTGTGTTTGTTACGGAAATACTTCCGCCGCTTCCAAGAACGATCTCTGCAATACCTCTGAAAATGATCTGGGTTGCAAGTGTTACGATCATTGGCGGCAGTTCTTCAAATCTGGTAAGGACAAATGCGTTTACAGCACCGCAAAGGGATCCGACCAGAAGTGTGGCAAGGATTACCACGATGAATGGAGCTCCTGTGTTTGCCACAATACAAGCCATTGTTGCGGAGAGACACACGATAGATCCAACGGAAATATCGATCTCGCCAAGTACCAGAATGTATGCCATCGGCAGCATCAAGAAGATTTCTGCCAGATAAACAGGCATCTGACGGAGCAGACTCTTCAGATTATAGAACTCGGAAAAGTTTGCACAGAAAATATTTACTGCAATAAACAGGAGTACCAGAATGCCTTCCCAGCTGAAGATCATCTGTTTCACAGGGCTTTTCGGCACGTTGTTAATACTTCTTCCAGATTTTCCAGCCATGATTACATCTCCCTTCCCTTTAATGCATTTTTGTCAGCTGTACGCTGTAAAACAATGTTTACAACAACTACTACAAGAATGATAACACCCTTGATGGTATTCAGCCACAGCTGATCGAAGAATGGGATCAGCGGAAGTGCTTTTGCGATGGTTGCAAGGATCAGGGATCCAAGAAGAGCACCAAGTACTGTACCACGTCCACCACTCATGCTTACACCACCGATAACGCAGGCTGCGATAACGTCCATCTCACCGCCCTGCTGCATATCAGGCATTGCAGAAGCGTAAATAGAAACCTGAAGGGCTCCGCCAAGACCTGCAAGAAGACCCATAATGGTATAAACAAGAAGTTTAATATTTTTTACATTGATACCGGAAACCTCAGCTGCACTTGGGTTACTTCCTACTGCATAGATTCTTCTTCCGATGGTAGTCCATTTCATGAATACGAAGAAGATCACATAGCAAAGGATGATCACCCAGATTACAAGGCTCATTCCCAGGAATTTTGTTGTTGCAAAATCTTTAAATTTACCAAGGGCTGCTGCACTTGCCCACTCACCGTTGTGGGAAACCAGATATCCCATAGCACGGTAAATGTACATGAAGCCCATTGTTGCGATGATCGGAGGAACATCTGCTCTGGAGATCACAAGACCTACCAGGAAACCACATGCGATTCCGATTGCCAGTGCGATCACAAATGCCAGGAAAGTACTGGAAATGTGCTCGTATTTCAGAAGCATACCGATTGACATACCAGTCAGTGCCAGAGTAGACATGATGGAAATATCAATTCCGCCTACCAGCATAACACACAGCATACCAAGTGACATTACCATTGTTACCGCATTGTTTTTCAGCATATCCGTCAGAGACTTGAATGTAAGGAATGACGGGCTGATGATTGTGATTACTACGAAAAGCAGAACCAGGATCACTGCAAGCAGTGCTTCACGGGAACCTGTCAGCTTTTTCATGAAAGATTTCTTTTCCATTATTTAGCTGCCCCCTTTCCTGTTGTACCTTTCTCCATAGCCAGCTCAAGGATCATCTCCTGGGTTGCCTCTCCTCTTCCAAGCTCTCCTGTCTTACGTCCGTTGCACATTACAACGATTCTGTCAGACATTCCAAGGATTTCCGGCATTTCTGAGGAAATCAGGATAATTGCATAACCTTTCTTTGCAAGATCACCCATAATCGCATAAATCTCAGCTTTGGCACCAACGTCAACACCTTTTGTAGGCTCATCCATGATGACCACCTTCATCTCCTGGCTAAGCGCCTTGGCAACTACAACCTTCTGCTGGTTACCACCGGACAGAGAGCTTGCAGGCTGGAAAATATCAACGGCTTTGGTATCAACCTCTTCCAGAAGTCTCTTGGAAAGATCTCTTTCTGTCTTCTCGTCATTGAAGCCTTTTTTTGCATATTTGCTGATAGTTGGAAGTGTTACATTTCTTCCAAGTCCCCAGCTCATGATCAGACCTTCCTTCTGACGATCCTCCGGAAGAAGGATAATTCCTTCCTTCATTGCGTCAGACGGCTGTTTGATATGTACTTCTTTTCCTTCCAGATAAACCTTTCCTTCATCTGGAGTTGTGATTCCACAGACGCTCTCTACAACCTCTGTACGACCTGCACCAACCAGACCTGTAAGACCTACGATCTCGCCAGCGTGTACATTGAAGGAAACATCTTTGAAATATCCGGTGCGGGATAAGTGCTCGATACGAAGCATCTCATCACCGATCTTAACCTCCGGTTTCGGGAACAGATCCTTGATCTCACGGCCAACCATGGCTTTGATCAGGTCTGCATTGGTGATTCCATCTACATCGTAGGTACCAATGTACTGAGAGTCACGGAATACGGTAACTCTGCTTGCCAGACGGTACATATCCTCAAAGCGATGGGAAATGAAGATAATAGAAACTCCTTTTTCCTTTAACTGATCTACGATTCTGTAAAGTTCCTCGGATTCTCTCTTTGTAAGAGAAGCGGTAGGCTCATCCAGGATCACGATCTTTGCATTTGTAGACAATGCCTTTGCGATCTCAACCATCTGCTGCTGGGCCACACTTAAGGTTCCCATTTCTGCTGTGGAATCGAAATCTGCATTCAGCTGCTTCAGAAGCTTATTTGCCTCCTCATTCATAGCTTTCCACTGGATTATGTGATTCTTCTTGATCTCATGTCCCATAAAAATATTTTCAGCTACTGTTAAATGTGGATAGGATGTGGGGTGCTGATAAACAGCTGCAATTCCTGCTTCCTGTGCATCCTTCGGACCTTTGAAATCCACTTTTTCTCCAAACAGGTACATTTCGCCTTCTTCTGCTTTATGTACACCGGTAATTACTTTAATGAAGGTAGATTTACCTGCACCGTTTTCGCCCATCAGTGCGTGAACTTCGCCAGGCTTTAACTGGAACTGTACATTGTTCAGTGCTTTAACGCCGGGGAAAATTTTCGTAATGCCTTTTAATTCAAGAACATATTCAGACACGGCTTTTTCTCCTCCCTTTCTTGATCTGTTATTATTCTACCACCTGTGCACTTTGTTTGAAAATGGGAAAATATTTTGAAACAGGGTAAAATATTTTCCACTTAATGGGTAAAATTTTCCACTGATCTTAAAAATATTCCACAAAGCAAGGTACTTTTAGTCTCGTATTTTGGATATAATTGTGGTATGATGGGTGTGGCATTTTTTATTAATACGTTTTTATAACCTTACAGATAACTGTTCATTTCTTTCGCAGTTACTGTCATTTCACTAATCAAGAGCTCCGGTGATTTCCGGAGGGATATAACGGAGATTCATTATGAAATTACTGATCGTAGACGATGAAGAGCTCACCCGTACCGGTGTGATTTCTTCCATTGACTGGCAATCCATCGGAATCCAGGAAGTGCTTCAGGCAGATGATGGAATAAACGGAATTGAAATGGCCAGGGTACACAGACCGGACATTGTACTATGCGATGTGCGTATGCCCCGTCTGGATGGAATCGCAATGCTGGAACAGCTGGAAGAAATTCTTCCTGATATTGTTCCTGTTTTTATGAGCGGATATTCGGATAAAGAATATCTAAAGGCTGCCATCAAGCTAAAAGCCGTCAATTATATAGAAAAGCCTCTGAACCCTGTGGAAATCCGGGATGCCATCGTGGAAGCCCGTGATCTTTGCCTGGAAAAAAAACGCACCCGGCAAAATGCGTCCATCCATTCCATGGAAAGCGCTTCCCGCCTGGCTCTTCTTCTCACCCAGCCTTTCGCCCATGCAAAGGAAAGTATTGACCAGCTCATAGATGAGCTGTCTCTGTCCATCAGCAATACCACTCCCTTTACTGCAATTGTGCTTAAGACCGATACCGAGGAGGAGTTTCCTCTTTCAGAAGCAAACGCCATATTTCTGTCCGTCCGGGAATTTTTAAAAACCTTCCATATAGATTGTATTTTTGCAGAAAAGCGTGTACAGTATATGGTTTACTTTTTGTTTGGTTCCTCTCCTGGAGCTGCCGTTCGAAAAAGCATTGAAGAATTTTTCTGTAGTCTGTATTCCCGCTGCACCAGATTCTGCATCGCAGCCGGAGACACTGTTACAGGCATTTCCAAAGCTTATCAGTCCTATACTTCTGCAGTTATTTCCCTGCAGAGCAGCTTCTTTTTCCCCACAGGTACCTTTCTGTCTCCTTTTTATCAGGCACCTGTTTCTGAAACAGCAGCAGAGCTTTCTGCCAGTCCGGAGAATGAATTTTTCACTCTTCTCACTGAAAAAAATAAGGAAAAAGCAAAAGCTTTCCTTGACAATCTGTTCCTGTATTATAACCAGAATCAGAATGTTCTGCCTAACCAGGCCAAGGATCTCTATTACAAATTATTCCGTGCTTTGGATAATGCTGCGCGTCAGCTGAAGCTAACTTTGTCCGATACCCAGGAAAATTTAATAGACACATTGGAGAAGATTTTTTCCTATAATGAGATGCACCAGAAGCTGGTGAAAAAGACAGAATTTTTTTTCCAGACAGCAGTCAGCACAGAAGAAGAAAATTCTACTATTTTTCTAATCAAAGATTACATCGGACAGAAATATATGAACGAGACCTTATCTGTGAAGGATATCAGTGATCATGTATTTTTATCAACCTCGTATGTGTGTACCTTCTTCAAAAATGAGACCGGTCAGACTTTAAATCAGTACCTCACAGAATACAGAATGGAAAAGGCCAAGCAGCTGCTGTCTGACCCCAGGTATAAAATTACGGATATTTCCTCGCGGGTGGGGTACAGTGACGGGAATTATTTCGGTAAAAGTTTTAAGAAGTATACAGGTTTTTCTCCTTCTGAATATCGAGAGAAGATGAGTTAGTTTCATGCGCCGCACAAAAAAACTTTTATGTATCCCAAAATATCTGCATAGTTTTAAGGAGTGTGAAATAATTTGCATAAGCTTAAGCAATGGTACCAGGATCTGAACCTGCAGTCCAAGTTTACCCTGGTACTTCTTTTGATCGTGTCAATTCCTGCGATCGCCATTATCTTCTTTTTTTATGGAAGAGCCTACGACATGGTAGTTTCCTATACGATCCGCCAGGAACAGGACCGGTCTGCAGAAACGGCGCCGTTGATAGAAGAATCCATTCAGAAAGTCCTGGATGTAAGTGAAGAAATTTCTTCCCTTGATTTTTACCAGACACTTTTTAAAAATGCCATAACTGAATCCTTCACGGATCTGGCAGATTCCCTGAATGCAGCGTCTTTTTCCCGAAAGATAGATCAGCTGATTGCTGATACGCCCGTTACCAATGTCAAGATTTATATGGAGATGCCAAAAGGCTCTCCTTCAGACATAAATGCACTTTTAGATAAGGAAGACCTGAAAGATACTTTTCTATCTCTCGATCAGATCCGTGGAACCTACTGGTATGGTATTTTCCGCGGAAGCCGCGTTTCCCAGCTTTTTTGTCCCTCCTTCTATCTTGGTACAAAGGAACAAAAGGCATATGGAGATCAGGCATATATCACCCATGCTTCTGTAATCTATAACAACGGAACTTATGATGCTTATATGGCGGTCTATTATTCCGGTCATGATTTTCAGCAGATCCTGTCTGAAAATCTTACTCTGGACGGCAGTGTTTCTTATATTATGAATGAGCGTAACAACCTGGTCTCTGCTTCCAGTGATTCTCTCGCCGGAATTTACTGGCTGGATTACGACAAGATCATGGAGTCCTACATGTCCTCCAACAGTTTCGTGGAGCAGGATATTCTGGGGAAAACCGTTTACGTTGGTTTCTACCGGATCAAACAGCCAGGCTGGTTTATGGTGACAGTACTTCCCTCCCAACCCCTGATCAATCAGAGTAATATCCTGGTTCTGCAGTTTTTGTCCATTTATATTGCGGTACTGGCGCTTGCCTTTTTGCTCGCAAGTACCTTGTCCAAATCCATTACAGGGCGAATTTCCTCAGTTATTAGTCAGATGCGAACAGTCCGTCACGGTCCTCCGGTCCCTATGGACAGCCCAAGTGCGCACGATGAAATTGGTGATCTTATTGATACTTACAACTATATGACACGCAAAATGAACCAGCTTATGGAAAAACAGGCCCAGGCTGCTGAGGATCTGCGAATTGCCGAGTTTAATTCCCTGCAGGCTCAGATCAATCCCCATTTTCTTTATAATACCATGGATATGATCAACTGGATGGCCCAGCAGGGACGTACCTCTGAGGTCTGTAACGCAGTGCAAAGTCTTTCCAGATTCTACAAGCTGACACTTAGTCGCAAAAAGGGAATCAGTACTATCGCCAAGGAAGAAGAACATGTTTCCATCTATGTGCACCTGCAGAATATGCGCTATCATGACAGCATTTCCTTCATTTCCGATATTCCGGATGAACTGATGGAATACCAGATTCCAAAGCTGACCCTGCAGCCTGTTATAGAAAATTCCATACTTCACGGAATTCTGGAAAAACCTTCCAAGTCTGGAACTATTGTACTTACCGGATGGATGGAGGATGGGGATATTGTACTTCTGATTTCTGATGACGGAGTTGGAATCGCGCCGGATAAACTGCCCATGATTCTTTCCGGGGAGGGAACCAGTATTTCAGGTGGAACCAATATTGCGATCTATAATACTCACAGACGGCTTCAAGTGCTTTATGGCGCAGATTATGGATTGACTTATTCCAGCGATGTAGGAAAAGGAACCGAAGTACAAATCCGAATTCCGGCGAAGAAGGATGCGGAAAACAAATAGCAGTTTAATCTTATCATCTACAGCAAAAGAGAGAGTCTGACGACTCTCTCTTTTGCTGAATATGAATATGTGTACAAACCATATAGATGGTCTTATTCTTGCTATTATTTGCACAACTTTGAAAATTATCTTGTTACGATATCAACCGGTACATTGAAGATCTTTGCAACCTTCAGAATGGTATCAATATGTCTGCCTGTTGCAGCTGCCATATGATGTGTCGGGCCAGCTTCGCTCCAGCGGTTTACAAACTCTCTTGCACCACATGTAAAACGGGTTCTCATGTTCGTATCGCCAAAGGAAAGGATTGGTCCTTCCTCGTTGATTCCCTCAGCAACAACGAATTTGAAGCGTCCGTCGCCATCCTGTGTGATTGCAAGATAAGTAACCGGACCGGTGTATGGATAGAACTGTGTCAGATATCCACCGCCTGTTTTGCCATGGAACACTGGTACGATCTTCATGGTAGGTTTCTTATCAGAAATATCAGCATCACCACTTCCGGAATGACCGATAATGCAGATGTCATCATTGAAATCAATGGAATACATCTCGGAAAGCTGGCCTGTGCCGGAAATTGTCTTCAGAATACTCATTGCCATGGCAACCTTCATATCACCCTCAACAGCACATGCAGTACCCTGTTTGATCAGCATAGAGAATGCCGGAATCAGCATACTGTCAAGGACACCAGCCTTGCCCTGTGCAAATCCGTCATAATGGGAAGCGATCATTCCAAGATGCTCATCCTTTACCCATTTCTCAAATGCTACAACATATTTTGCCATATCCCATACTTTCTCAATTGTTCCGCCGCCCTCAATATCAAAGGTGTCCAGAATATCCTGAGCTTTTGCACGAATTGCATCCTCATCTGTGATATCATCCGCAATTGCCCACATTTTTTCCCAGTCAAACTGTTTGGTATAAAGGAACATTCTGTTGTACAGGTTGGTCTCATCAATGTAAAGATCCATCATACCTGGGTAAGGTCTTCCAATCTGGGCAATATTTGTGTCACGGAATCTTCTTCTTACCTGAGCAGCTTTACACCAGTCTTCAATCTCAGCCTGAACGCCTGGATCTCCGCCTTCGACAACACCAGTGATAACAGCATGTCTCTTTCCAGCTCTCTCAAGGTCAGCAACGGCTTCTCCAACAGCACCGCATGCATATCCTTCGCCGAGCCATGTAGCAATGTCTGTGTGATCGTAATCCAGAGCTTTCAGCTTCTGAACATTTACCAGAACAACCGGAACATTCAGGTCACGGATTGCAGGAAGCATGTTGTAGGATGTAGCGTAGGTTAACATCTGAAGGAAAACGAGATCAACGTCTGCTGCACGGAATTTATCCCCTGCAACCATAGACTGTTCTTTTGTTGTTACCATTCCTCCATCGATGATCTCTACGGTATCCGGAATTGTTTTCTTAAATGCCTCGTACTGAGCCTCAAACTCTGGTACCAGTGAAGGGAACTGAGGCAGATATGCGCCTAAAGCAATAGAAAATACACCAACTTTTGCTTTTGTGTTTACTAACATAGTAGTACCTCCTGTTTAATTTGATATATTATACAAATGATCGTATATCCCGGCTGTTTTAACTTTTCATTAAGCCTGATATACTTTAATTCCAAAAGACTCATGAATGGTAGTACGAGCCTCTTCGATTGATTTAAACTCTTCTGCTTTTAACATCTGAGCAGTAATATTACCGATTGCAGTTGCCTCTCCAGGACCTGCATGAACCTCTTTTCCTGTTGCTCTCGCAGTCAGCTCATTAAGATAGCCTGCGTTGGAACCTCCGCCAACTACATGGATACGGCTGAAGGTTCTTCCTGTCATCTCTTCCAGTTCCTTTGCTGTCTTTGCATAGCACTCAGCAAGACTGGTATAAATAACAGTAGCAATTTCTCCTAAAGTTTCCGGAACCTTCTGTCCGGTTCTTCTGCAGTAATCTTTAACCTCTTCGATCATGCTTTCCGGAGAAAGGAAGCACTCATCATTTGCATCTACTCTGGATGGGAAATCTTTCGCTTCCTCTGCCATCTGACAGATTTCTGCAAATCCATATTTATCATCATATTCATGACGAACAGACTGGATCATCCAAAGTCCCATGATATTCTTCAGATAACGGAATCTTCCTGCATAGCCGCCCTCATTCGTAAAGTTCATCTCGCAACTCTTCTTGGAGCAGTCAGCTTTTTCTCTTTCAATTCCCATCAATGACCATGTTCCGGAGCTGATATAAATAAAATCGTCGTCGTTTGCAGGAACTGCAAGAACTGCGGATCCGGTATCATGTGTAGCCGGTGCTACAACTTCCACATCAAACCCAACTTCTGCTTTTACCTCTTCTGTAAAGTGTCCAACACTGGTACCAGGCATGATCAATTTCTGGAACATTTTTCTTGGATATCCAAGTTTATCAATCAGTTCGTAATCCCAGTCCTTTGTCTCTGCATTTACCAGCTGACCTGTTGTTGCCTCTGTATACTCACAAGTTTTCTTGCCTGTAAGAAGATAATGGAAATAATCCGGCACATGAAGCATAGTTTCAGCCTGTTCCAGATATTCCGGATGTTTTGTCTTCACAGCCATCAGCTGATATACAGTGTTAAAAATTGCTTTCTGAATACCGGTACGTGCATAAAGATCCTCAAGAGAAATTGTCTTATATACTTCCTCATCCATACCTTCATTTCTGTGATCACGATATCCAACTGTATTTCCAAGGACCTTATCGTCCTTATCCATCAGTACAAAGTCAACGCCCCAGGTATCAACACCCATGCTTACCGGAATCTTGCCGATCTCTTTACATTTCTTAAGACCATTCTTAATTTCCTGGAAAAGTCTGTCAAACTCCCAGCAAAGCTCGCCGTCTTTCTTTACCATTCCATTCTCAAAACGATGAACTTCCTCAAGCTCCATTTTTCCATTCTCAAGATGTCCAAGGATCAGACGTCCGCTGGAAGCACCGATATCTACTGCTAAATAATACTTTGTCATTTTATGAAACCTCCTCAATTGTAAAATTACGCTGTATGGATCAAGGTTCCTGTCTTATTGTCCTACACAAACGTCTCATCAAACATTTTCCATAAACAATAACGGTACTGTTCACTCCGTTCACAGTAACGCGCTTCGCGATGCACAGAAATCATGCATTCGCATGATTTCGCGCCGCAATTCTCGGGTTTTCTGTGAACTTTGTTCACAAAAAACGCCTCGCGGAACGTTACCAGTGAACAGTAACACAATAACGTACCAATCCTGATATTCCTCATACAGCGGCTTTTCTAATTGATGATATCATAGTACTATAATATTCATCAATAAATAAGAACCTTGTTTGTCTAAAAAAGTGTCCTTATTTGCAAACAGAATGTTCTGTCCACTATATTCACAAAAATCCTCTCACATAAAGTATCTGGAAGATAGTGACAATATTTTCCGTGCTGCAATAATTCCTCTTTCACCCAGAAAACCCCCGGGGCAATGCCCCAGGGGTCTGTTTCATTCACAGTTTATAAACCTGCAAACATTGGACGTTGTATCGTCTCTTTACTTTTTAATTAGTCATAAAGGTTTGGAGCGATGTCTTCAGCGTCGATGTTTGTAGAATCATACCAGTAACCAGCTGTAGGAACATCCTCAAGTTCAGCTCCGTTAGCAGCTGCTGTCAGAGCGTAGATTGCATAATATCCCATCATCAGAGGAGACTGTGTAACTGCACCAAGGAATGTGCCATCTGTTACAGCTGCTTTAATGATAGAACCAGCGTCGAAACCAACACCGATAACATCACCGTTAGCTGCGTCAGAACCAAGAACGTTCAGGTTAGCGTTAGCTGCAAGAACACCCTCTGCTGCAACCTGGTTGGAACCGAAGATTGCGATACAGTTTTCCTGGGAAAGGATAGCCTGAGCCTCTGTGGAGCAAAGCTCTACAGTTGTCTGTGCCGGAACTGCAACCTGGATAACAACGTCTGCGTCAGCTTCTTCAGCGTCAGCACCTTCTGCTGCGTTTACATAGAACTCATTACCTTTAACTGCTACTGTTTTTCCATCAGCTTTAATCAGCTCGATCATCTTATTGATGAATCCTGTACCACGCTGCTGGATGTTAAGAGCTGTAGCATCCTGGTTAACCTCACCGATGATAACCTGTCCGTCAGCGTTAGCGATAACGTCTTTGATTGCCGGATACATGTTCTCAGCTGCTACAGAACCAGCCTGATTGTTGTCTGTGCAGACTTCGCAAACTACAGATCCTTCCGGAGCATCAGCGATACCTGTATCAAATGTAACAACCGGGATTCCTTTGTCAACACATGTCTGAAGAGCTTCCTGAACAGAAGATGTATCACAAGCTGCAAGTCCTAATCCAACAGGATTAGCTGCGATAGCTGTATTGATCATGTTAACCTGGTCAGCGATATCGGACTCACTGTTTGGTCCCTGTGCTGTATAGGTAACCCCTAATTCTTCAGCAGCTTTGTCCATACCTTTCATAGCTGCTTCCCAGTATGTAGACTGGAAGGATTTAACCATCATTGGGAACTCATAAGCTTCGTTAGCTGTAAGTCCTTCAAACTGATCTTCCGGAGCTGCCATAACAGTTGTTGCTGCTAAACCAGATACCATTGCTGCACAGAGTACTAATGCCATAACTTTCTTTGCTTTCATTTACTACTTCCTCCTTGAAATAAAAAATTATATAGTTTTTTATGATGATACGTCGCTACACTCTCCGACGCTTCACATCCGTTATGAAATTGTTGCTGTTTACCAGCTGTTCTGCTTATAAACAGAATTTTGCTTTTCTTCAGGCTGACTGTCTGTAAGCCAGCCTGTATGTTTCAGTTATTAGTGTGCACTTTTTTTCTCTTTCAAGATATCGATCAATACTGCAACGATCAATACAACACCTGTGATGATCTGCTGCCAGTTTGCCTGCAGACCGACATATGGAAGACCTGTCTTTAACAGCATGATTACGAAAATACCTACCAGAGTTCCTACTACAGATCCATAACCACCGGAAGCTGCAACACCACCAACGAATACACCGCCGATTGCGTCCATCTCAAGTCCGGCACCAGTACCAGGCTGTACAGTAGGAGTTACTGCTGCGTATGCGATAGCTGCAAGTCCGGTAAACAGACCGCAAACTACGTATACCATTACATGGTAAAACTTAACATTGATTCCGGAAAGAGCTGCTGCTTCTTTGTTGGAACCGATTGCGATGGTGTAACGTCCGAATTTTGTATGATTCAGAACGAACTCCATCAGGATTACCAGAAGGATCATCCAAAGGAAACCGAGCGGGTAACGGGAAGCGCTTCTTCCCTGTCCGATTGTCAGTTTAAAGATGGAATGGAACCATCCGCCTGGCTGATTCAGTGTTGGCCATGGTGTAGCACTGCAAAGAGAACCAGCACCACGGGTAATCATACAGGTACAAAGAGTAGCAAGGAATGGCGGCAGGTTCATGATACCAATAAGAACACCGTTCAATGCGCCGATTGCAATTCCAAGCACTACACAGAGCAGCATTGCTACTACTACTGGAACATTGTTGCTTCTTACAAGTGTTCCGCCGATCAATGCGTAACATACCATACCAGTTCCGATTGACAGGTCTACACCGCCTGTGATAAGCGGGAATGTAACACCGATTGCCATCAGAAGGTCATAATATGAGAAATCCAGCATACTCAGGATTGTGGTGTACTGTCTGAACTCCTTACTCATAAAGGAGAAAACAGCAGACAGTGCAATGATAACCAGCAAAACAATAAATCTCTGATCACTTAAAATACTTTTTTTCTTCTTAGTCATGACGTCCTCCTTAATCGATATTCCGTGTCGCCTTATTCATGATGTGTTCCTGTGTAGCTTCAGAAATATCAATATTTCCTGTCACCTTACCTTCACACATAACGATGATTCGGTCACTCATTCGGAGAATCTCGGTCATTTCAGAGGAAATCATAATAATAGATTTTCCTTCTGCTGCAAGCTTGCTCATTAACTTGTAGATCTCGTTCTTCGCACCAACGTCGATACCTCTTGTAGGCTCATCGAAAATCAGGATCTCACTGTCACGAGTAAGCCATTTTGCAATAACTACCTTCTGCTGGTTACCACCGGAAAGATTCACTACCAGCTGGTCTGTAGAAGGAGTCTTGGTTGCAAGCTCTTTTACATATCTCTCTGTAACTTTTTTCTCTTTGGCTTTGTTGATGAATAAACCGTTGCAATATTCTTCCATGGTAGCCAGGGTTGTGTTCTCTGTTACAGATTTCTGAACAACAACTCCATATCTTCTTCTGTCCTCAGACAGATAACCGATACCATATTTAACAGCATCCTGTGGGCTGTTGATGGTTACTTCATGGAGCTGTCCATCTTTACCCATAATGGAAATCTTACCGCTCTGTTTCGGATCTGCCCCAAACAGTGCTCTGGCTGTCTCGGTACGTCCTGCTCCCATCAAACCTGAGAAGCCAAGGATTTCACCTTTACGAAGCTCGAAGCTTACATCCTGAACCATCTTGCCTGCGTTCAGATGCTCTACCTTCAAAACAACCGGGGCATCTGGCGCAACCATGCTATGATCCTTCGGATCTTCGTAAATAACACGACCAACCATCATGTTGATAATATCTTCTTTTGTACTGTCTGCTGTGATCAGGGTTCCAACATAGCCACCATCTCGCATGACAGTTACACGGTCTGTGATGACCTTGATCTCATCCATACGGTGTGAGATGTATACAATACCAAGATTCTTCTTACGAAGGTCTTTGATGATTTCAAATAAATCCGCAATCTCCTTCTCAGTAAGAGCTGCTGACGGCTCATCAAAAATGATCACCTCAGCTTTGTGGGAAATAGCCTTTGCAATCTCACACATCTGCTGCTTACCAACAGTAAGATTACTCATTTTTTCTCTCGGATCGATCTCAATATTCAGATCCTGAAATAATTTCCTGGAATCTTCGATCATCTTCTTATCATCTACACGGATTCCCTTCTTCGGTTCACGTCCGATAAAGATATTCTGTGCAACAGTCAGATCTCCGATCATATTTAATTCCTGATGTACGATTACCACTCCGGCATCCTGAGCTTCACGGGTATTGTGAAATTCTGTCTCTTTGCCTTTATATGTAATTGTTCCGGAATCCTTCTGGTAAATACCGGTAAGCACCTTCATCAGTGTGGACTTTCCGGCTCCGTTCTCTCCCATAAGTGCATGTACTTCACCGCGTTTCACTTCGAAATTAACATGATCCAGGGCATGAACTCCAGGAAAGGACTTATCAATATCCTTCATAGTTAAAATAACTTCACCCATTGTCGAATCCTCCCTTATGATCAGTTCTTTCTGCGTCTTGCAGAAACGTCAGCGTAAACTGCTACAATAACAATGATACCTGTAATAATCATCTGCTGTCCTTTGCCAAGACCAAATGCCATGATTCCCTGCTGAAGAAGAGAGATGATAAATACACCGATTACAGTACCGCCGATGGAAGCAAGTCCACCAACCATGGATGTACCACCCATTACACAGCCTGCAATTGCCTCGTTGTTATACTGATCGCCATATCCTGGCTGAACGGTTGTATAAGTAGCTACAAAGAACAGTGCTCCGATTCCTACCAGGAATCCACAGATCACATATGCAAGCATTCTCCATTTTCTGGTATTGACACCAGAAAGACGAACTGCCTCGCTGTTAGATCCAAGACAAAGGATATAACGTCCTGGCTTTGTATTGTAAAGAACAATACCGCAAACCACTGCCATTCCAAGGAAGATCACAAGACCAACCGGGAATCCATTATAAGATGCGATATTACGGAACCATCCGTTTACCGGATCAGAACTCTGCGGCCAGCTGACTGACTGTGTCTTGGTAAATACAGAAGCAATACCTTTTGCAATGTTCATGGAAGCCATGGATACGATAAATGGCGGAACTGACATATAAGAAACCAGCCATCCATTAAATATACCAAATGCAAGACCAATGAGCACACACAGAACCATGGCAGCTGCACAAGGAACTCCATAAGAAGTCATGCAGTAACCGGAAACCAGTGCACAGCAGAACATAACCGGTCCGATGGAGAAATCAATTCCTCCCGTAGCAATTACAAATGTTACTCCAAGTGATAAAAAGCCCAGGAAGTATACATAGTTCAAAGTAGATTTGATACTGTCGCCAACAGGGAATTTACTTCCGAGTACTACCTTGAAAACTACGAACATAAGAACAAGAATACAGACAAGCATGATTCTGTTCAGGCCGAGCTTTTTCACAATTGGATTTTGTTTTAACTTTTCCAACTTTTCACCCTCCTTGATTTTTTGTTATTGTCCAGGTTTACCTCACTCTTCCTGAGCAATAACTTTTTGCACTCTCTGCGTTTTCTATATAATACCTTGAATTCTGCACAATTGTAATAGAATATTTTCCAGAAAAAGGTTAAATATTTACGGTATGGTCATAAATTTTTAACCTTTTATGTGAAATATGCACTAACACTTTACCGTGTAAAATCAAAAAACCTCAAATTCAATCCTTTTCATACATAAGAAACGCAAAAGGATCGAACCTGAGGTCTCATTTTATCTGACAGAGTATATTAAAAAGATCTGGTACAGCATAAATCGGGTAACTCTTCCGCAAAACGTGCAGCTGTGAAGATACAGAACAGCTACAAAGTCTGTTTTATGGTATTAAATGGGAAGATCAGCTTTTCGATTTCGCTGGAATACATATTCTCCGGAGTTACAAGCTGGCAGCCGGAATTTACATTCTCATCGTAAGGTTTGCCCTGCAGCATACGCACAGTCTCCGTTACACCCAGATAGCCCATCTTAAACGCTTTCTGCACAACAATTCCCTTGAAGACACCCTTTTCCATAAGCTGAACTGCTTCCTGGGAGCTGTCTACCCCCACTACCTGGATTTGGTCTTCCATATCATGTTTCTGTACCGCCCGTGCTGCGCCTACAGAGGAATATTCATTCATTCCTGCAATCATTTCAAGATTCGGATATTTCTCCATCAGTTCTTCTGTAAGCTGTGAAGCTTTATCAAACTGGGAATTACAATATACTACGTCTACAACATTCTTATTATAATCCCCCAGACCTTCCCGAAAGCCCTGTTCTCTTTCGATTGCAGTGGAAACACCTTTTACATGGCTTACAATTGCAATCTGAGAATCCTTATTTAAAAAAGTTCTGGCATATTCCCCCAGCTGCTTTCCTGCTTCCAGGTTATCTGTGGCAACTGTCATATCCTGAATATTGCTTTCTGTATAGGAATCTATAAATGTGATCTTGATTCCCTTATCTTTTGCCTTCTGCAATAATTCATCGGAAGCATCAAAGCTGGAAGGGGAAAATAATATTGCATCCGGATTTTTCTCAATGGCCTCTTCCAGAAGTTTATTCTGTACCTCCACATCCTGTTCTCTCTCCGGTGCCAGCACTTCCAGTTCTGCACCGCATTCCTGCGCCGCCATTCTTGTCCCTGAAATCAGGGAGGTCCAGAAGTCATTGGTTCCATCCTCTGTTTTCGGTATGTAAATTAATGACCACTTTTTGTTATTATTTTTTTGACGAATATAAAGCATTCCTCCGGAAACCAGACACACCGCCAGCGCTATGCATACAAGCATAAGCCATTGTTTACGCTTTTTCATGATGTTCCTCCTGCTCGATCGGAATTACCACTGTAACAGTCGTACCTTTTCCTTTTTCACTTTTATAGCTCAGACCATATTCCTTTCCATAGTACATACTGAGACGTCTTTGAACGTTGTATACACCGACACCATTAGAACGATAATTGACTTTATGCTTCTCAAAAATCCGGTTCAAGGTCTCCTCATCCATTCCCACACCGTCATCTGCTATTTCGATAACTGCATTTCCATCTTTCTGGTATCCGTTAACAGTAAGCATCCCTTTTGATTCCTTATATTTAAGACCATGATAAATTGCATTTTCCACAATTGGCTGAAGTACAAGTTTCACTATATGCACACTGTTAATAGATGGATCCACATTGATCTCAAATTCCAGTTTATCCTTATAGCGCATTTTCTGAATGGTGAGATAACTCTTTACATACTGGATTTCCTGGCCGATGAGGACCGTTTCATCTTCGTTGCTGATACTTTGCCGCAAAAGCCGTGCCAAAGAAGCGGTCATCAGTACTACATCTTCATATTTCTTTCCTTCTGCCATCCAGATAATGGAATCCAGCGTATTATAAAGAAAGTGGGGATTGATCTGGGACTGAAGAGCTTTCAGTTCGCTCTTTCGCTTCAGTTCCTGTTCGTGGACATTCTGTGCCATCAGATCTTCAATCTTATGGGTCATCACATTGAATGATGTGGTAAGACTTCCAATTTCATTCTGGGAAGGTATAACCAGATCATCTGCTGCCTTGAAATCTCCTTCCTGAACCCTTTCCATAGAATCACGAAGCTTCTGAATCGGAAGAGTTATGCTTCTGGCAATAAAGCTGGAAATAAGCATGGCGATCACAACCAGCACAATGGCCGTCATTACATATATGTTATTGGCCTCTTTGCTGCTCTTTAAAAGCTCTGCCATATTCATGCAGCCAACAATCGTCCAGCCAGTTATTTCAGAGCGGGCAAGTGTATAGATTTTTTCGTCATCTCCCTCTCCTGTTACTACCGTATCTGTGTCGGCATTCATAACAATATCAATGTTCTCCGTCTGAAGCTCATTATACAGCTGCTGCTGGCTTGGATGATAAACGATGTTTCCATTCTGATCCAGAATAAATACATATCCCTTATCCCCAATGCTGTTCTGGTCGCAGAGCTCACTGATGGCGCTGTAATTCAAGTCAATAAATACAACACCGTCACTGTTTCCCGTGCCATAAAAATTATGGACTTCGCGGCTTAATGTAATCACCCACGGACGCTGGTCCTTAATCACATGCTGGACATGGGAAGAACTGAGACAATACTGATTATAATTATCTACTGCATTGGTGTACCACTCCTGAGTGGAAAGATCCAGATCCGGATTGGTGGCCTGATATCCGCTGTTTATAAGCATAACCCCATCTTTTTGCACGATTCCAATGTTGCAGATGTCATCACGTCCTTTCAATATCGTACTGAATTGTTCCTGGAGACGCTTCCTGTGCCCTTCTTTTACAGCCTCATCCTCACCGATACGCTGGTACAAAAGCTGATACGCATCCTGGCTTTTTGCAATAACTGAGGCAATATTATCCATATATGTAATATACGAATCAACATTCTGATTCAGCTGATGTATAATGGTCTGGGTATAAATGGCAGAGTTCTCATAAACTGTAGAATTCGTATATCTTACTGATACTGCAGTCGCTGCAAGCACCGCACAGAGAACCAGAACAGAAACAGCCGCAAATATAGTGCTTTGAATACTTTTGAAGCCTTTAAGAAATTTTCGTTCTCTTTTGTTTTTATTCATAGGCTGCTCTCCCTTGCGTTTTCTCATTCATTTAACTTATTATTTTTCATATCTTTCATCACTGATTTCTGTAGAAATAATCCACCTGCTGGCAGCAAATCTTTTTATAGCTGCAATTATTCACTTCCGGATTCAATCATTTCCAGCTCCCACTCTGTCTGAAAATTTCCCTTAAGATTCTCTGAAATATGAATCTTCCCATCATCTGTCACCAGGATCACATTGAATTCTTCCCTGTGCTGCCGCCAGAATTGACAAGCCTTCTCATAGCCCATAATATAAAGAGCCGTGGACATTCCATCCGCAAGTGTACCGTCCTTTGATACGATTGTCACAGACAGCAGATCTCCATCTGCCGGATATCCTGTCCTGGGATTGATGATATGAATATAGGTCTCCCCATTTTCTTCAAAATACCGCTCATAACCGCCAGAAGTAACTACGGCCTGATTTTCCACAGATAAAACACCAATATAATCCTGCTGTCCGCCTTTTGGATCACGTATTCCCACTTTCCAGCTGCTGCCGTCTGGCTTCGTCCCTATCGCCTGAATGTTTCCTCCAAGAGAAACCAATGCGGAAGAAACGCCATATTCCTGAAAAAGCTCTGCCAGCTTCTGACCTGTATATCCTTTTGCAATTCCTCCAAAATCAATCTGCTGATCTGCTCCAAGCGTTACAAACTTTGCTTTTTCTTTGCTGTCCCTGCCCTTTTCATCAGAGTCCCGGGTCTGTATTTCTACTTTATTTCCATCCACCAGTGCCAGTTTTTTTTGTACTTCTGCAGCTGTAGGCACATGATAATTACCTGTGGGAAATCCCCATAGCTTCATCACCGGATAAATCGTATCGTCAAAAAGTCCGTCTGTCTCCTGATAAATCTCTTTTCCCCGGAGGATCAGTTCTGCCAGATCATCTGTTGCCTGCAGATTTCCCTGTTCGTTTAAGGCATATACTTCACTTTTACTGTTTTCTGCTGATAACATCGCATCCAGTTTCTGTACTTCTTCTATAGCTGCATCTACAGCTTTTTCGCTATTTTTACCATATGCGGTAAACTCCATATAGGTGTCCATCGCAAACAGCTGCTTCTGGCATTTCTGATTCTGAACAAAATACCTGCTGCCTTCTGTAAGAATCAAAATTCCAATACATATGCCGGCTGCCGTCAGTACTTTTCTTTTCATATGGATCTTTTTTCCCTTGCATACTCGGTAGGAGTCTTACCTGTCATTTTCTTAAAAGAAATTCCAAAATAATGGGGATCTGAAAAGCCCACCTTCTCCGCAATCTCATAGTTCTTAAGTGCAGTCTGTTCCAGGAGTTCCTTTGCCTTTTCCATACGGGTCTTACTGAGGAATTCCAGGAAAGTGCCTCCTGTGGCTTCCTTAAAAATAGTACTGAAATAGCTTGTACCAATATTCAGATAGGAGCAGATATCATTCAATCCTAATTCCGGCTCATTGTAATGCTGGCGAATATATTCCATAGCAAGTACCGCCTGCTTCTGCCCGCTGGAGCTGTTCAGGGAAGAGCACCTTTCGAATACCTCGTGAACATAGTCCTCTGCCATTTTAAAAGCTTCCTTAAAAGTTTTCTGTTCGGTTACCCGTCCCATGAGAATTTCTCTTTTGTGGAACAGATCTTCATTCTCAGAAGAAAGAGCTTCCCAGCAGCTTCCTGCATGGCGCAGAATCATCTGAAGGCAGACACAGGCCTGACTTTTATCCACTCTGGCCTTTTTGATCTCAGATTTCATAACAGAAAGAGCCTGATTCATCTCAGCTTCATTGCCTTTCTTGATTCCATCTACCATATCGCTTAATGGCTGCTGCAAAGAAATACTTCTCTCCGGATTCAGTGTTTCTGTATCAATGAGCAGATTTCCGCCCAGTAAATAGCGCAGTTCAATAGCCTTCTCAGCCTGGTTATGAGACTGGATCGTATCTCCGGGATTCCTTACCCAGCCCCCAATTCCTGCTGAAGCTTCAATGCCGATCACTTCTTTTACTTTTTTCTGGATTTCCTGACAGATTTCCTGTATTTCTCTGGAAAACTCCCTGCTGCGGTTTCCCATAAAGAGGATACACACCCGGTTATTTCCTTCCTGATAGGCAATTCCTGCATTACGATCTGTCACGATCTCATCTGCAACATTAAATAAAACAAAAGCCATTAATGCGCTCTCCTGGCGTTTTTCCATATCAATCTGATGAATATCGGAAAACAGATCCATGTCAAATAACGCAACCCGATAAGATGCTGCCTCCAGATTAATTCCCATTCCAGACAATTCCTCCAGGCTCTCCTGCACATCCCGCGTACAGCTTACCAGAGATTCAATCGCTTTCGAACGAATCACCAGAGCATTTTTGTGATAATCCTGAGATGTCTTTGTGAGGGATTCTATTTTCTTCTTTTCTTTTCTCTGCAGATCTACTTTTTCTTTCATTTTGCCAATAACTTCTCTGAGCTCCATAGCAGTTACCGGCTTCAGCATGTATTCGCTTACATTATACTGAATTGCTTTCTTTGCATATTCAAATTCCCCGAAGCCACTGAAGATCACAATTACGATCTCCGGGTAATTATCATGCAGAAAATGGCTCAGTTCCATTCCATCCATATACGGCATCAAAATATCTGTGAGAACAATATCTACCGGATGGCTCTTCACAAAATCTGCTGCCTGCTTTCCGTTTTCGCAGTCTCCTACAAGCTGGCAATCCATGGACTTCCAGTCAATATTCTCCTTTATGGCGTCACGTACCAGGATCTCATCATCTACAAGTAAAATTCGATACATAGTTTTCGCTTTCCCTTTCTATACACAGCATGTACCTCATCGGCTCCCCTGCGCCTGTTTGCACATGGTATTCTATTAATTTCAGCTAAATATTATATTATCACATACCATAAAATCATGCAAACTAAACAAACAATTCCAGAGTTTGTTTAAAAAACATTGGTTACTGTTCACTCCGTTCACAGTAACGCGCTTCGCGATGCACAGAAATCATGCATTCGCATGATTTCGCGCCGCAATTCTCGGGTTTTCTGTGAACTTTGTTCACAAAAAACGCCTCGCGGAACGTTACCAGTGAACAGTAACTGTTTGGTTACTGTTACTGTTTACTGGTAACAAAAAAGCTGCAAAGTTATAAGCATTATAAACCCTGCAGCTTTTCTGCTGTGTAAGATATTCAAAGAAGCTTTGAAATTATAACCATTATTTTACAATCACTCCATCCTCATCCCAGAGATCGTGCCAGTCCTTTGCACCTTCCCACAGGAATACATGGCCTTTGATCAGACGGTTATTCTTATCAAGGGAACGGATGGTTTCCATCTCTTCTTCTGTCAGAGGATCTTCCGTGACACATTTCAGATTCATGGTGTAATTCTTCTCTTTCAAAGAGAATGGAATTGGGGAAGCACCTCTCTGTACAGCCCATTTAATGCAGATAACTGCTGGATGTACACCATGTGCCGCTGCAATTGCTTTCAGCTCTGGCAGTTCAATATCCGCAATATCTTCTGGCATTTTATCACGTTCCGGACGTTCAGGAGAACCAATTGGGCAGAATCCTACCACTTCAATACCATGCGCTCTGCAATAATCAAACAGCTCCGGCTGCTGGAAGCATGGATGAAGCTCCATCTCGATCGCAGCTGGTTTAATTCTGCAAAGTGGAAGTACTGCCTCCAGTTTCGGGATTGTCATATTAGACATACCGATATGTTTCGTCAGACCCATATCTACCAGGCGCTCCATCTGGCGCCAGGTTTTCATAAAGCGCTCTACTGTAAACGGTTTGGAATCAGGATTTCTGGAATCCACATCACAATGTGGTGCATGATAGTTCGGGAATGGCCAGTGAACATAATACATATCCAGATAGTCAAGCTTCAGATCCTTTAAGGTCTTCGCACAGGCAATCAGTACATCTCCGTCACCATGCATATCGTTCCATACTTTGGAGGCAATAAAAAGTTCTTCTCTTTTTACAATACCTTCTGCAAATGCATCTGCGAAAATCTTTCCGATCATATCTTCATTTCCGTAACATGCAGCACAATCAAAAGAACGGTAACCTACGCGAAGTGCACCTGCAACAGAAGCAGAAACTGCGTCTGCATCTGCATGGTCACTTCCAAAAGTACCCATTCCAACAGCTGGCATCTTAGCGCCAGTATAAAGTGTTCTCTGCGGAACAATTGCCGGATCAATCATTGTCATTTTCTTATCCTCCTTAACATTTCTTTTGCACTATGGCTTTCAATTACAACGCAATTTACTTTCGCTTAATATCTTTTACTACATTTTCTTATAATTTAGTAACCTCAATCTGTGGAAGCAGTTTTTCCATATCTTCCATCACAAAAAATCCAGTCTCCTCGCGCATGGCTGCTGCCGCTGAAATAGCACTTGCCAGTTTCATTGTCTCAGGAAGTGAAAGTCTCCTGGATAAACCCAGTGCGAATCCTGCGATCATAGAATCTCCACACCCAACTGTGTTCACTGCATTTATTCTCGGAACCAGTGCACGGAAAATTCCTCCATTACCTACTGCAAGAGAACCGTCAGCTCCCAGGGAAACAGCTACGATTTCCACACCTTTTGCATGAATCTCTTTCGCCGCATCTATAATATCCTGAATATTATCACATTTCTTGCCTGTGAGCATACGGATTTCATCAATATTGGGCTTGATCATAGTAGGTGCTGCTTCAATTCCCATTTCAAGAAGTTTGCCACTGGTATCCAGAATAACCGGAATTCCTGCCTCTTTTACAATCTTTATAAGTCGCTGATAAGCAGTTCCATCAAGTCCTTTCGGAACACTTCCTGACATTGCAACTACTTTCGCTTCTTTTACAAGATTACAGAATTTTTCCTCAAATCCGGCAAAATCCTCTTCTGTAAGGGTAAACCCAGGTTCCAGAAATTCTGTCTGAACTTTATTAACTTCATCCCAGATATTAATACAGGATCTGCTTTCTGCAGCTACATGATAAAAAGCACTTTTAATACCAAACGGTTTCAATGCATTCTCAATATAAGCTCCTGCATAACCACCTACAAAACCTGTGGCAGTCACCTCTGCTCCGTAAATTGAAGCCGGCTTGGATACATTCAGACCTTTTCCACCAGGAACATAAGTACATTCCTTTACACGATTCACTTCTCCAGTCTTAAAGTTATTTACCACATACCGCTTATCAATGGCTGCATTTAATGTTACTGTCAGTATCATATGCTCAATCCTCATTCATCAGAAGAATCTTCCCCTTTACAAGACCAGGTGTCTTATAGAGCTGGAATGCTTCCTGAGCCTGACTCATTGGCATTTTGCGATAAATAAATCCCGGATCAAATTTCAGCTGACCGGTTGCAAAATAATGAGCTGTAAGATCCCACTCTTTGCCTGGGAACGGGGAACTATAGGACATCCAGGAGCCTGTAAGTTTAAATTCTTTACGATTCATATTCTCCCACTGCTTTGGTGTAAATGTAAGATCTGCATGAGGTGTTCCAATGAAGCATACGTGTGCCTTATTCGCAGCAAGTTCAAATGCCATATGCATAGTGGGAACCTGTCCGGCTGTTTCAAACACATATTCATAGCCCTTACCACCGGTAATTGCCATAGCCTCTTCCATATAATTCTCTTTGGTTGTATTGATAACTGCATCTGCGCCCATTCTCATGGCAAGATCCAGGCGTTCCTCACTAATATCAAATACGACAACCTTCTTGGAACCAAAGATCTTTGCCCACTGCATTGTGAATATGCCAATTGTTCCACATCCTAAAATTGCCACGCAGCGACCGCCCTGATAATCATTCTGAAGGAGTCCATGAAGAGCAACTGTGGATGGCTCGAACATTGCACCCTGTTCATAGGAAATAGACGGATCAAAAGGAATCGCATTCTGCTCTGGAATTACTACATAATCCGCATTACTTCCCTGCTGCCTGGAACCGATAAAACTGTAATGCTTACATAAGGAGAAGTTTCCATTCTGACAGTCATCACACTTCATGCACGGAAGAAGCGGAGCCCCGGAAACGCGGTCGCCAACTTTCACCTTGGTGACCCCTTCGCCAACTTCTACTACATCACCGGAAAACTCATGTCCAAGAACGATAGGATAAAAATGAACACCATGATTCAATACTCGCGGAACATCAGAGCCACAAATACCGGAAGCTTTTACTTTAATCTTTACCCATCCTGGTTTTGCCTGCGGTTCTTCGATTTCCTGGTACTGTACATCCTCGTTTGCAACTACAACTGCTGCTTTCATCTTGAAATACCTCCTTACTTCCGTACCATCATAGCTTTCAGAGATTCATATAAATCCCTGTATGTACGGTATGTCTTATTATAAACTTCTTTATTCTCAGGATTGGGCTCATGGCGTCTTGTCTCTTTCACTGTCATGGAAACCGCTTCCTCGTAATCTTTATAAAATCCAACTCCTACGCCAGCCAGGATTGCAGCACCTAATGTGGTTGCTGTATCGGAAGCAGGGACCACCACTGCCTTGCCTGTCACATCAGCCTTAATCTGAGTCCAGAGAAGGGAATTGGCTGAACCTCCCATAGCACGAAGAACTTCTGCTTTAGCACCTGCTGCTTCAGCCACCTCCAGATTATGTCGCAGGGAAAATGCTACGCCCTCCATACAGGCTCTTACCATGTGTCCCTTGGTCTTAGCAAAATCAAGGCCATAGAAAACACCTTTGGCGTATGGATTCCAGACAGGGGATCTCTCTCCGGACATATACGGAAGGAATACAACGCCTTCACTTCCGGCTGGTACTGCCTCGGCAATCTCATTCAGTTGTTCCAGAGAAGATTTCCCGGTATCCGCCTTACGGCTCCTCTCATAATCTGCAAACTCTCTCTCAAACCAGCGCATGACACCGCCGCCTCCGGTAGTTCCTCCCTGAAGGAGCCACTGCCCTGGCACTACGTGATATCCTAAGATCAGGCTTGGATCTGCTTTATATGTATCGGTGCAGATGCTCATGCCACCAGCCTGTCCACCCTGCTCCTGGGTCTCCCCCGGATGAATCACCCCCGCACCAAGTGTCCCACAGGCTGCATCCAGACCGCCGGCCACTACAGGAGTTCCGACAGCCAGTCCAGTCTGGGCTGCTGCCTCTTCCGTCACAGTTCCCACTACCTTATCGCACGCAACAATCTCCGGAAGAAAATCCACAGGAATTCCCAGTTTCTCACACATCACTTCATCCCAGGTACCAGTACGCATATCAAAGCAATGCAGACCATATCCCTGTGAAAGATCCTGTGTAATGGCACCAGTCAGTCTGTAAGCAATAAAGCTGTTTGACTGAAGGATCTTGTAAATCTTATTATATACTTCAGGCATATTCTCCTTATACCAGAGAATCTTCGCTGTGGTATAAGAAGGC
This sequence comes from Ruminococcus sp. RTP21484sp1_RTP21281st1_A8_RTP21281_210402, assembly GCF_040914025.1. Classification (NCBI taxonomy): domain Bacteria; kingdom Bacillati; phylum Bacillota; class Clostridia; order Eubacteriales; family Oscillospiraceae; genus Ruminococcus; species Ruminococcus sp. RTP21484sp1_RTP21281st1_A8_RTP21281_210402. Next base: position 11,470 of record NZ_JBCPGE010000025.1, on the reverse strand, counting down.
TGAAGAGAATTACCGGCAACATTGAAAATATTCTCACTGCCGATTTCATTATTGAGTCTGTCGCAGATTTCCTGGGCTCTTGTATCCATCCAGATAGGTGTATCTGTCAGAACATTTCCCTCATGGTCAATGGCAATAGCCGACCAGCTCTGCCCATCAATTCCCACTCCAGCAATCTGCTCTCCTGAAATATTACCTGTCTTCAGGCATTCGCAAATAGCGCCGCAAACCGCATGCCACCATTCATCCGGCTTCTGCTGCGCCCATCCCTCATGAGGATAATAAACAGGGTAATCCCCATTGGCGGAAGCCATCACCTTTCCGTTCTTGTTAAATATGGCAACCTTGCACGCGCTGGTTCCAATATCAATTCCTAATAAATAGTCTTTGCTCATCCTTGTCTCCTTATGGATTTCCCCATAAAAATATCAGTCTGAAGTTTCCGTACAATATGGTCAGGAAGCTCCTCTCTTCCGTCAAGCCGTTCCAGCATGATCTGTGCTGTTTCCCTTGCAATTTTCTCTGTAGGCTGTGAAACAATGGTAAGTGCAGGTCTGCAGGCACGGGCAAAAGGCAGATTGTCAAATCCAACCAGGGAAATCTCCTCTGGCATGGATACCCCCATCTCGTTAAGCCCGATCACTGCCCCCATAGTCATCTCATAGTTTGTCACAAAAACAGCTGTCATATCAGGATTCTCTTTCACCAGCTCTTCTACTGCCTGAACGCCTCCCTGGATCGTGTAATCACCATGGCAGATCAGCTTTTCATCAACCGCAATTCCATGATCCTTAAGGGCTTTCATGTATCCTAACATACGCTGTCTGGCAGTGAATACCTCATCCGGGCCACCGATCAGACCGATTTTCTGATGCTGTTGTTCTACCAGCATGCTAACAGCCTTCTCAGCTGCATTTACATTATCCACCAACACACAGTCGCAGGATATTCCCTGGATCATACGGTCGATAAGCACAATGGGCTTACCAGTTTTCTGAAATTCATTCAGATGGGCTCCTGTCATATCTACCGGCATATTAATAATTCCATCCACACGTTTCCTGGTAAGGAAATCCACTGCTTCTTTTTCAAGCTTCTTATCTGTTCTGCAGTCACAGACAATCGCTGCATATCCATGGCTTCGGAGGATATCCTCCATTCCACTGATGATTTCGGCACAGAAAACATTGTTCAGTTCTGGAATCACAACCCCCACTGTTTTGGTAGCATTGGTCTTCAGACCGCGGGCAACTTCATTTACTTCGTAATGTAATTCTTCGATGGCTTCTTCGATCTTGATACGGTTCTTCTCTCTTACATTCCCCCCATTGAAATAAGAGGAAATCGTTGCCAGGCCAAGTCCTGTCCGTCTGGCAATATCTTTCATCGTCGCTGCCATAAATCAGCCTCTTACTCAGCCTTTCCGTCACAGCCGCAAACTTTCATACGAGCCATTACAAGCTCTTTCACAGCTGCAATTCCAGCCTTGCCATATGCCTTAGGATCAAATACCTTCTCATCCTCAAGTGTCTCTCTGACAGCCTTGGAGTATGCCGCACGAAGCTCGGTGGCAAAATTAACCTTACAGATTCCTCTCTTTACACAATCCATAACATCCTCATCGCTAAGACCGGAAGCGCCATGAAGAACCAGCGGAATATCTACAACTTCACGAATTTCACTTAAACGCTCCTTATCAAGAACAGGAGTTCCCACATAGAAGCCATGTGCTGTGCCAATTGCTACTGCAAGAGAAGTAACGCCTGTGCGCTCTACAAATTCTCTGGCTTCCTGTGGATCGGTATTGGTATCTGCAACTGCAACCAGATCGTCTTCCTTACCACCTACCTTACCAAGTTCTGCCTCGCATGGGATTCCCATAGAAGCTGCTACGTCAGCCACCTTCTTGCTCACCTCAATGTTTCCTTCATAATCCAGCTTAGAACCGTCAATCATCACGGAAGTATATCCAGCCTTCAGTGCCTTCATCGCAAGATCAAAGCTACTGCCATGGTCAAGGTGCAGGCAAACTGGAACGGAAGCCTTTGCAGCTTCTGCTGCAACGATTGCCTGATAGGTCTCAAGAGTGCCATATTTAATAGTAGATGGAGTAGTCTGGATCATAACAGGTGCTTTCAGCTCCTCAGCTGCCTGAATGATAGCTTTCACCATCTCCATATTCTCTGCATTAAATGCACCTACTGCGTAACCGCCCTGCTGAGCCTTCAGCAACATTTCCTTAGATGTAACAAGTGGCATATTCTCCTCCTTCTGCCTGCTTGTGCAGGCCATGAATCTTCTGTTTTTGAAAACCGAAACGTTTCCGTTTTAGTTCATATTAACTCTTTTCCAAATTTCTGTCAACAGTAAATATTTCATCTTTTTGCGTAAAATTTTACCTTGAAAAATCCAGCAAAGAAAGGTAACTTATAGAGTAGAATACTTTCGGAACCGGTATCAGTTTTTATAGATTACTGTGCCAGATTTCTGAGAAAGAACGAAGGGAGAATATATTATGTTAAAAGGAATTCCAGAAATACTTTCACCACAGCTTTTAAAAGTTTTATGCGAGATGGGACACAGCGACCGCATCGTTATCGCGGACGGCAACTTCCCAGTAGAATCAATGGGTAAAGATGCAATTGTTGTTCGTTGCGATGGACATGGAGTTCCAGAACTTCTGGACGCTATCCTTACTGTTATCCCTCTTGATTCTTATGTAGAGAAACCAGTTACCCTGATGGAAGTTATGCCTGGCGATCCGGTAAAAACCCCAATCTGGGATACATACAAAGAGATTGTTTCCAAACATGATGAACGTGGCGCCGAAGCAGTTGGAAATATCGAGCGTTTCGCATTTTATGAAGAGGCAAAGAAAGCATATTGTATTATCGCTACAGGTGAGAAAGCTGTTTACGCAAACGTTATGCTTCAGAAAGGTGTTGTTATCAACAAATAATTTTTTTCAGCTAAAAAGCTCCGTCGGATTCCCGGCGGAGCTTTTATTATTCATGTTTATTATGATTCACTATTTTTTCCTTTTTTCTTAAGGAGCCAGATTACCACTGCGATGCCAATGATAATAACTACAACCAGAATCCAGATAACAGAATTCATTCCCTTATCTGTGCTCTCCACATTTTCGCTGGATGCTTCCTGTTCTGCACTTTCTGAAGGAGCAACTGTTACTGTTGCCTCTTCTGTAGGCGCAATAGTCACACTTGGCTCCGGGGTGGGAGTACTTGTCTCTGTTGGTTCCGGAGTAGGAGTACTTGTCTCAGTCGGCTCCGGGGTAGGCGTGCTCGCCTCAGTTGGTTCCGGGGCAGGAGTGCTCGCTTCAGTCGGCTCAGGGGCAGGAGTACTTGTCTCAGTTGGCTCTGAAGCTGCAGTTGCTTTCTTAGTCGGTTCCGGAGCAGGAGTACTCGTCTCAGTTGGCTTCGGAGCAGGAGTACTTGTCTTCTCAGGCTTCGAGGTAGGAGTGCCTGTTGGCTCTGCCTCCGCATCACCGATATCTTTGCCTTCGGTACCTGCTTTTCCAACTTCAGAAGTATTCTCTCCAGCCTGAACAGATTGGGAACCGTCTTCCGCTTCTTTCTCAGTTTCAGGAACAAGTTCTACTGTACTCTCTTCCGTATTGGTGGCTTCTGCAATATTTACCCAGCCAGAAACATCACCAGCCTCTGTGTGTCCCCAGATACCATCTTTACCAGTATCTACTTCTGTATCAATATATAACTTCTCACCATTCGCTATATTACAGCCTCCGGAAACTGTGCCGTACTTTTTTCCAGGTCCTTTATACAGGCAAACGGAACCGTCTTCCTTAGCATTGACTGTAATACTGTAATTCGCATCCTTGCTTCCGTATAAAACAAGCTCTGATGCCACTGCCTCGGCAAGAGTAGCCGGCTTCAGATAATTCTCTTCCAGGAAACCAAACATGCCATGAAGCTGAGCATATACCCATACCTTTCCAGCTTCATCTGTGGTCTCTCCTTCTACATGGATCGCAGTTCCATTAGGAATCAGCTCATCATTCAGCTTCGGGCTGGAAGCATCTGCCTCTGAATACATGTCAACACCGCCATCAGGCGATTCTACAATCATATAGTAATCTGTTTTATAATCAACCTGCTGTGTCTTTCCTGCATCTGCAAAAACTCCCACAGTCATGCAAAAAGTAAGAAGCACAGCCAGCAACATTCCCAGCTTTTTCTTCATATATATCCTCTTTTCCCTCTTATATACATTTTCTGTTTTTCATTGTAACACACCAGGAAAAACTTGCAACCATTTTTCTCATATTTTCCCATTATTTTACAGCAACAGTTACTATTCACCGGTAATGTTCCGCGAGGTGTTTTTATAAACAATTTCACAGAAAAATCGGGAATCCGGGCGTGAAATCATGCGAATGTATGTCCGATAAAGAGCCCCAGACAATAAAAGAGCGAGACAAAAGTCCCGCTCTCTCAGCTTTCCTTCATTGTCCTGGGGGAGTGAAAGAAAGCAGTTAAATTATAAAAAGCTAATTATTTATAAAGAGGTCCATAGTTCTTGCAAGCTCTGAAATCTGCACCTTCTTTATCCATTCCAAATGCATTCCAAGCTGCCGGACGATAGATATCTTTCTCCGGAACGTTATGCATGGATACCGGGATACGAAGCATAGAGCACATTGTGATCAGGTCAGCTCCGATATGTCCGTAGGAGATAGCACCGTGGTTAGCTCCCCAGTTGTTCATTACATCATAAGCTGTCTTGAACGGTCCCTCTTTGCCATCGCATCTTGGAGCAAACCATGTACATGGCCATGTGTAGTCTGTACGTTTCCAAAGTTTGTCAGATACTTCTGCTGGAAGAGCAACTGTCCATCCTTCAGCAATCTGCAGAACCGGTCCAAGTCCTTTAACAAGGTTCAAACGGATCATTGTTGCAGGCATCTGAGCTTTTGTTTCATAACGGCTGGAGTATCCGCCTCCACGGAAGTATCCGTTGTCAGCCATACACCATTCAGTGTTTTCCATGATAGCTTTCTGGTCTTCTTCTGTGATATCCCACCACTGTTTCATAACAGCATTGCCGTTTTCATCTTTAGCTTCGCCGTTAGCGTCAAGGCAAGCAGCACCGGAGTTGATCAGGTGAAGGAATCCGCCAGCTTCTTTAGCTACGCCTTCAAGGTCATATCCTGTAGCTTTCTTAACAGCCTCTGGGCTCCAGTATGTACGAACATCAGCGAAGATCTGAGCTCTGTTTGTAAGAAGTTTCATGAACATCATTCCAAGTCCGTTGAGAACGTCATTCTCTGTAGCGAGGATGTATGGCTCACGAGCTCCGTTCCAGTCGAAGGATGTGTTCAGCATAGCTTCTGCAAAGTCACCGTTTGGATAGAAATCTGTCCACTGTCTCTGTCCCTGGAAACCAGCTGCCAGAGCGTTGTGTCCGATTGCTTCCTCGGAGAATGCAGGATCAAGGTTATCGCAGCCGTTCATCAGCTCTTTGATGATAACTGCCATTTTAACTACGAACTCAAACTGCTCTTCTTTCTTCTCTGGGGAGAACTGCAGTTCTTCAGGGTTCTTGTCCCAACCAATCTTACAGGTCTCTTTCGCCCATTTGAGAGCTTTCTCAAATTCTGCGTGATCGTAGATGCCTTCTGTCATACGACGGATGATTTCTACCTCATCAACGGATTCAACACGCATTCCAAGATAGGATTCGATGAAATCGGAATCAATGATAGATCCGCCGATACCCATTGTAACGGAACCGATCTGCAGATAGGATTTGCCTCTCATGGAAGCAGCTGCAACTGCTGCACGTCCGAATCTGAGTAATTTCTCTTCAACGTCTGCCGGGATAGATGTGTCATCAGCTTCCTGAACATCATGTCCATAGATACCGAATGCCGGAAGACCTTTCTGTGCATGTGTAGCAAGAACGGATGCAAGGTAAACTGCTCCTGGTCTTTCTGTTCCGTTGAAGCCCCATACAGCTTTGATTGTCTGAGGATCCATATCCATTGTCTCTGCGCCATAGCACCAGCACGGTGTAACAGTAAGTGTGATGTCTACGCCTTCTTTACGGAATTTGTCAGCACATGCAGCACTTTCACCTACACGTCCGATTGTTGTATCAGCGATAACAACTTTAACAGGCTCACCGTTGGAATATCTCAGGTTTTCTTCAAAAAGTTTCGCAGCGGATTTAGCCATATTCATTGTCTGCTCTTCAAGAGATCCTCTGACATCGAGTGCTCCTCTACGTCCGTCGATTGTTGGTCTGATACCGATAACCGGATAGCTGCCTACTAATCTGCTCTTTGCCATGATTCATTACCTCCATAATAAATATATTCTTTTTTAAGAGGTTTCACTAAAAAACCTCCCTGTTTCCTATAGTTCATAGTATACAATTGCCAAACCGTAATTACTTGTGATATAATGGCAAAAAATAGTACAATATTCACTTTTTTGATCATTTTGTAAAAAATCCATCAAATTAACTTAAGGAGGAATTTATTTTGCAGGATCTGGACCATAATGAAGACCGTTTAAGGGGAACATATGATTTTCCTTTTGAATTTCATCATATTGATCAGGCTCATCCGCGCTATGTAAT
>NZ_JBCPGE010000025.1:0-4697 GCF_040914025.1 Ruminococcus sp. RTP21484sp1_RTP21281st1_A8_RTP21281_210402 | reverse complement strand
ATAATTGTCTTTATCAGTGCATTGTTTTCGACGGAAATGTTTTCCTCAAAAATAATTCTGTTTGTGCAGGATATATGCAGAAGATTATTCATCAGGAAATTCTGATCTATCATCATTTTACACCAAAGCATATAGAAATCTGCAATACAATAAACAGTCTTTTTGATTCTCTTTGGAAAAGAGAACCTGGCTACGAGCTCACTGTAATTGGACAATTTTACCACTTTTTCGGCATTATTTTTAGTAATCATTACTATCTTGAAAGTATAACACGCGCAAGACGTGATTATAAGAGAATTTTACAGCTGAAACAGGTACTTGATTTCATTGAGCACAACTATACGGGGGCTCTGACACTAAAACAGCTTTCGGCCTCCGTATCCATGTCACCCAAATACTTTTGCCGTTTTTTCTCCGAAATGACCCATCAGACTCCCATGGATTATCTGAACAGGCAGCGCATTGAGAGAGCCTGCTATGAAATCTCCACAACCGATGATTCTATTACAGATATTGCATATCGAAATGGATTTAATGATCTGAGCTATTTTATACGTACATTTAAAAAATACAAAGGAACTACACCAGGAAAATATAAGAAAAGCTGATTAGGAGGGCGAGCATTGGCCGGATGCCCGCCCACAAAAAAAGAATTGACTTCTTTTTCTCTTATTTCTCAGATATGCTAAAGATGTGATTTTTTTCGTCGTAAGAAAAACGACAGAGAATCATTCCTGTATTTTTTACAGGCTACGTTGACGCATTTTATGCGTTTTCTTTTGCTGTTAAGACTCGAAAAAAACCATAGCTTATTCTTGTTTTCGCTATATATGCCATTTTTCCAGAATGGTCTCTTATTCCAGGACCCTTATGTAGCAGGTTTTCAAGTAACCGGATGATGGAATTGCTGCTGATCAGGCAGATTAGCCCATGGCAGAAAACTGTCCGCACATACTGCTGCAGAACGCCGCAGAAAATCAGAAATTGTTTTTCTCTTTCGTTTCTTTTATTCTAACAAAAGCCGGTTGCTATTACAACGAAATTCGGTCGTAAAATTCTCACATAATTCGACACTTAAATGATAAATTTTATCTGTAACTGAAGTTTTCTTTTTTCTGAAACGTGCTATAATATTTTCAATTAGAAGCAACTAACATGAGTATGACGAAAGGAAGCTGTTGAATCATGGGAAGATGTTATCATTTATCAAAAACTGTTACGGAAGACCTGGCAAATGAAATCATAAAAGAACTGACAGAGCGAGGCGATGTGAAACACGCCAGAATCTCCGCTGACGGACGTTATCTTCATGTGGATACTATTGACGGAGAATTTTCCGTGGTAATGTATTCAGCAGTAAATATCTGCAGCCGTATTGCAAACTGCGAGCTGTCCTTTGTGAAATTTGATTACACAGCTTAGAGCGTGTTTGAAAACATACCGCCAGGACATTTATGGCAAATCTATTAAAAAAGGGAGATTAAATTATGCAGCAGATTACATTAAAAATAGACGGAATGATGTGTGGAATGTGTGAATCCCACATTAACGAAAGTATTCGTAATAACTTTTCTGTAAAAAAAGTCACCTCGTCCCATACAAAAGGAGAGACGGTTATCCTTACAGAAAATGATCTTGATGAAGCAAAACTGAAAGAGACTATTGATAAAACGGGTTATAAACTGCTTTCTGTCTCAAAAGCTCCATACGAAAAAAAGAAAGGCTTTTTCTCTTTCCTAAAGAAATAGCCTTTCCCTGTCATAATCTTTGTACTATATTCCAACTACAATATTTCCGGTAATACGGACAATGCATATTCTGCCAGGCTGTGATCTTCCTCTCCTGTGCCTCCGCTTATACCAAGACCTCCGATAATCGTATCTCCGGATTTCAGCGGCACGCCGCCTCCGAAAATCACGATTTTTCCACCATCCATCTTATCTACGCCATAAAAGGTTCCGCCTGGCTGAGCCAGTTTAGATAATTCCATGGTGGACATCTTCACCGCAACAGAAGTATAAGCTTTTTTCAAAGCGACATCAAAGCTTACCAGAAATGCTCCGTCCATTACATGAACGGCAATTGGATTTCCTTCCGGACCACAAACTGCAATCACCGCTTTCTTACCGCGGCGAAGGGCTTCCTGTTCGATTTTCCCGATCAGCTTCTTCGCTCCATCCAGTGTAATCTTATTCTGCATACCCATGCGGCGCAGTACTGCCTGAATTACAGCTTCGTCTACAGAATCAGAGATACCAGATATGAGAGAATTTTCAACTTTCGTATCCACGCTCACGCTTCCTCCTGCCACTTTCTCAGTTCCACTTGCATGTAGTTCCGTATTTTCAGAAGATGCGTCAGTTTCTACAAGCTTTGACGTTCCCGTCTTCTGACCTGCTGCCTCCGCTTCTTCGTAGCGTGCAAGCACATACAGATAGTCGGCCAGACGGTTCATATATTTCTTGCTTCCTGTGTCAGAACCAAACTTTACACTTACAGCGGCAAGATCACGCTCCGCTCTTCTGGCCACAGCCCAAGTCACATCAATCTCAGCAGACAAGCGACAAGCCCCAGGTAATGAGGACTCCTTCGGCATATGAAAAAGCCCCGTCAAACGGTCAATCTCTTCCTCTAAAAGCTCTGTCTTGTCATCATTGATCTTATACTCTCTATTATATGGATCTGCCACTCCTGCATCAATTCTGGTCAGATTTTCCTGGATCTTCTCCAGAAAACGGATGGTATCTCCATCTCTGATCATGGTTTTCAACACTCCAATATGGCAGGAAAGTTCATCTATGGTTCCCTCCAGCTGGATTCGGTCATCCGCTTTGGAAACGTTTTTCGTATGGACAAGATTGGTAGTTCCCTTGTCACCATTCTTTGTATAAATACTCATACGACTTTCTCCTGACATTTTACCCATCCGGCAAAATGGATTTTATTATGCACCAATACACTGAATATAAGACAATATCTGTGCAAAAACAGAAAATAATCCACATTATCTTACATTCACTACATTAGTTATAAACAGACTCTGGACAAATACACGCAGTTCCACCGTATCTGTCCAAAGTCTCTTATATGTTACCGGGCACAAAGTGAACAGCAACTCTTAAATTCATTAAAATGACCACAATTTCTTGTAGATCTTCACAATATCTTCCTTTTTAGGAACTCTTGGATTCGCCGTTGTGCAGGCGTCTGCAAGAGCAAGGTCTGCCATCTTGTCAATTGCACCAAAATATTCATCTGGTGAAATTGTTCCGATTTCCTGAATGGTAAGCGGAATATTCATCTCTTTTTGCATAAACTGAATCCAGTTTACAAGAGATCTTACAGACATAACTTTATTATAATTGCTAAGTCCAAGAATATGGGCAATATTTGCATATCTCTTTACAGCTGGAAGATATTCTTTTTGGCTCTTACTGTGCTTATTAATGTTCGCATTAAATTCCACAATGTGTGGAAGCAGCATAGCATTGGCACGTCCATGCGGAATATGGAAAATAGCTCCCAGCTGATGTGCCATACTATGTGTGATTCCAAGTCCTGCAGCATTAAAAGACAGTCCGGCAAGACAGGAAGCTACATGCATTTTCTGACGGGCATGCATATCGCCGCCGTCAAGGTATGCTCTTAACAGAAAGACTCCGCAGATTTCAATTGACTTTTCAGCAAGAGCAGATGAAAATTCATTGTGATTGATACTTACATAAGACTCAATTGCATGAGTCAGTACGTCCATACCTGTATCTGCTGTGATAGAGGGCGGAACGCTCTTTACCAGTTCTGCATCCAGGATTGCCTCATCAGCTGTAAGGCTGTCTGAGATCAGCGGATACTTCACATGATTATCTGTATCATTTACAACTGCAAAAGAGGTAACCTCAGATCCGGTACCACTGGTAGTAGGAATTGCAATAAGACCTACTTTGCCGTAATTGTTGATCTTCAGGGCAAACTCACGGATTGCCTTGGATGAGTCAATTGCAGAGCCACCTCCGACAGCTACTACAACCTCCGGCTGATACTCCAGGAACTTCTTTACACCTTCTGCGATTTTTCCTACCGGTGCATCCGGCACAACATCACTGAATACTTCAAACTCCTTGCCACCGCGTCTCAATGGGTCTGTGATCAGCTCGATCATTTTCCCTTTTGCGATGAATGGATCTGTGATCACCAGAACTTTTTTGTATGGCAGTTCTGCCAGTCTATCCAGGGCATTGTCACCAAAATGGATGACTGTTTTCATTTCAAAAGTTTTCATAATTCAATGCTCCTTTATTGCAGCTTTCTTTTGTAAGCAGAAAGCTTCTATCGGACAGATTCCGGATATCTGCACTCCACGCCCTCTTCTTTAAAAAGCTTCAGCCATTTTTCAGAAGGCTTCGCATCTGTCACGACGATATCAACATCCCGCAATCTTCCGGCAACGGAAAATGCGGTCTGGTCAAATTTCGTATTGTCCACAACCAGGATTTTCTTACGTCCTGAATCCAGCATTGCTCTCTTTGCTGTTCCAAAAGCTTCCTGTGATTCCATTACTCCCCAGTTCTCATCAAGAGCCTTACAGGAAAAAATAACGGTATCTACAAAATAAGAGCGAATGACTTCTTCTGTCCGGGATCCAAGGAAAGCCAGATAGCCTTCCTTCATCATCCCACCTGTGGAAATAATATTCCATC